>NZ_JBPXMQ020000009.1:0-192683 GCF_053470405.2 Azospirillum mesophilum | reverse complement strand
AGCGTTCTCCGGCTTCGTCGTTGTGGGGACATAGACGTAAAAGTCCCCTCTCCCATCCCCGATGGGAGAGGGAGGGGCCCGCGCCGAAGGCGCGGGAGGGTGAGGGCAAGGTCCGCCCGAGAATCCTTCCTGCGCTTCACCTGGATTCTCCGCAAAACCTTGCCCTGACCCTCCCATGCTTCGCATGGGCCCCTCCCTCTCCCGCCGGAGGCGGGCGAGGGGACTTTACCCCTCCCGCACGCGCTCCGGCCGGACACGACAAAGGCGCCCACGGTGGCCGTGGGCGCCTTTTCGTTGGAGAGAGTTGCTTGGTGTGTGGTGGCCGGTGCTACGCGGCCTCCGCCGGTTCAAGCGCGGGGGTGGCGGGAAGGTTCTTCACCTCGTACAGGCACTTCTCGACATCGCCGGCGATCGCGTCCCAGCTCAGCTCGCGGTCCGCGAAGGCGCGGGCGCCGCGCGAGCAGTGCTCGTAGAGGTTCTTGTCGGTGATCAGGCGCTCCAGCGCCGCGGCCAGCGCCTCGACCGACACGGCCGACGCCAGGACGCCGGTCTCGTCCGCGCGGACCTGTTCGCACAGGCCGCCGACCGGCGTGGCGACCACCGGCTTGGCAGCGCCGTAGGCCACGGTGACGACGCCGGACTGGCTGGCCTCCAGATAGGGCAGGACCAGACAATCGACGTTGTCCAGGATGTCGCCGATCTTGTCCTCCGGAATCCAGCCGTTGTCGACGTGGACGTCGGGCAGGCGGGCGAGCTTCTCCTTGTAGGGTTGCATGTTGCCCGACCCGTAGACGTGCAGCTCGACCCGGGGATGCCGCGCCTTCACAAGCTCATAGGCGTCCAGCAGCAGCGACAGCCCCTTGTACTCCACGATGCGCCCGAAGAAGAGCAGCCGGAAGGGGCCGTTGGCCGGGTAGGGGCGCGGGCCGCGCGTCTGCGTGCCGTACTCGAAGACGCCATGTCGGGCCAGCCAGATGCGTTCCAGCGGATAGCCGCGCACGCTGTGCACCTGTTGGCGGACATGCTCGGACAGGGCGATCAGGCCGTCGGCGGCCATGAGTTCCCGCACCGCCATCTTCTCGCGGAACGGGTAATAGTCGCCGGGGTGGGCCACCGCGTCGTGGACGATGTGCACGAAGGAGGCGCCGGAGCGGCGGATGGGGCGCAGCATCGTGGGGTGCCAGATGGTCCCCATCGTGCTCAGCACGATGTCGATCTTGTTCTCCTCCAGGTAGCGGCCGAAGGAGCCGCCCAGCGCCATGACGCGCGGGACGGCCAGGGCCGCGTCCAGGATCCCCTTCAGCGACCCCCGCTGGCCCTGCAGCACGTCGATGTGGAACCCCGGCAGCCCGAGTTCCTGGCTCGCCTCGAACAATTCCGACTGTTTGGGCAGGGACAGATGCAGGTTGAAGTTGCCGCGGTCCTTCAGGGCGCGCGCGAGTTCCAGGGTGAACTTCGGTCCTCCCCCCGTCCGGCCCCAATGCCACAAAAGAAGAGACATCGCCATGACCAAACTCCTGAGACAGTATGCTGTCGGTTTATCGATGTTCCGGCAGGGCGTAGGCCCTTACATAGTCGACGACGAGTTCCGCCGGGAATGATGTCGAGGCATCCGGATTGCCCGGCCATTTCCCCCCGACCGCAAGGTTCAGCACCAGATACATGGGCTGGTGCATGTCGGCGGGCGTGGGGACCTGGCGCACGGGGCGCCCGTCGAAGAACCACGTCAGCTTCTCCCGTTCCCAGAGAAGCCCATAGACGTGGAAGTCCGCCGACAGGTCCGGAACCTTGACCGTCTCCGTGCTCGATTCCTCCCGGCCCGACGCCTTGGTGTGATAGCTGACGTGCAGCGACCGTGTGTCGTGCCCCAGCACCTCGAACACGTCGACCTCGGGCGGCCACTTTCCGGTGACCGGCAACAGCCAGAAGGCCGGCCACAAGCCGCGGCCCCGCGGCATCTTGGCCCTCGTCTCGAAATATCCGTAAACTTGCGAGAAGAACGGCTCCGTGTTCAACAGCCCGGAGGTATAGCGCTGCCCGCCCAATCGCTCCGCCACGGACGGCGGCGCGCGGTCCGCGGTGATGACCAGATGGCCGTCGGCGGTCCGGAAGGGGTCGATCCCCAGCGGCTCCTTGCCCTTGAAGGCGTGGTCCGGATAGCCGGCGAAGGAGGATTCGACGTAGAGCTGAAGCTCCTTGTTGCCGGGAATGAAGCGGCCGCCCCACAGGAACCTGGTGTTCCAGCGGGAGCGGGCGACGTCGAAGTCCGTGAAGTCCTCGTTCAGCACCAGCGGCCAGGAGGCCGCCGGCACCGACGCGGGTTCCGCCAGCTTCGGGGGCGGCGTCGCCCGGCCGGCCGCGACGAACACCGCCAGGCAGGCGCCGGCGACGCCGACGAGGAGGATGCGCTTGAGGTTTTTCACCGCACCTGATGCCCCTCCTTACGGGCTTTCTTGGCCGGCGACGCGGAAACGCGCGGCCAGACGAGCGTTGATCCAGGCCCTCATGCCCGCGAGGTCGCAGACATAGAGGACGGCGAGGTAGGCGATGCCGCCCAGCAGGCCGACGCAGACGAGGTTGGCCGCCGGCGGCAGCGGGAACTCCAGCTTCAGGACCGCGGCCATCGCCACGCCGGCCAGCACGATCTTCGCGATGCCGGCGGCCGGCAGCGGTGTCGGAATGCTGCGATCGCGGGCGACGAGGAAGGTCAGGTACAGGATGGCGTAGGCGATCACCGTCGCGTAGGCCGCCCCCACCGCCCCGAAGCGCGGGATCAGCAGCAGGTTGAGCCCGACGTTGAGCACGGCGGCGATGGTCCACTCCGCCGCCAGCACCAGCGTGCGCTTCGACAGGTGGAAGTTGTAGTCGAGGTAGTAGAGCCGGAACCCGCCAATCATCGTCGCCAGACCGACCAGCGGCATGATCTCCGTCGACAGCGCGGCGTAATGCTCGCCCAGCACGAGGTGGGACACGTCGGCGGCCAGCACCGTCTCGCCGATCAGGATCGGCACGCCCAGCGCCAGCAGGATGGTCGCCGCGTGGCTCAGCAACGGCCGGGCCGCGTCGCCGCCGCCCCGCTCGAAGGTGCGCACAGCCATCGGCAGCGCGGCCGAGGACATGGCCGACAGGGCCAGCGTGAAGGGCCGGGACGCGAGGTCGTAGACGAGCGCGTATTTGCCCGCGATCTCCGGCCCCATCAGGTGGTAGAGCAGCAGCCGGTCGGACGCCTCGACGACCCAGAGCAACCCCAGGGTGCTGGCGACCGGGATGCCGTAGACGGCGATCAGGCGGACGTTGCGCACGCACAGGGTCGGCGCCACCCGCAGCGCGGCGACGAAGCGCTGGGACAAGGCCAGCGCCACGACGCACGACGCGATGGACGCGCCGATCAGCCCGAGGACGCTCGGGTACAGGTAGCCCAGCACGACGCCGCAGAGGAACATGCAGCCCACGCGGGCAACCAGCGTGATCATGAAGGGCCGCGTCATCACCCGCGAGGTGAGATACTGGAGCGTCACGCCCAGCCAGCCCTGCACCATCGCCAGCAACGCGGCGTAGATCAGGAAGCCCGAGGTGTACTCCGGGTTCACGAGCGCGAACACGCCGACTCCGGCCGCGATCACGGCGCAGGCGCCCAGGTAGAGCGCGACGACGCTGCCCAGGAAGGCGCGCGCCTCCCCGGACTCCGACGGCAGCAGGCGCAACACGGACGAGCCGAGCCATGTGAAGCAGATGGCCTCGATGATCATCGCCGAGCTGACGACCACCGCGAAGTCGCCGTAGATCGCCGGCGGGATGATCCGCGAGAAGATGATCGTCGTGGCGACGCCGATCACGGCCACGCTCGCCCGAACGGCCATATAGATGCCGGTGTTCTTGACCAAGTCGTTCATGGGCCTGCCAAGACAAAGGGTGCGGCTTGGAAATCCGGCGGGGGGCGACGGGCGCCCGCCCCGCCCGCTCTTTTTATGGAGGGCGGCCTTGCGTGCCGCTCCCCATAAAGAGCGGGTGGGGTGGGTCCGCTCGCAAGATCAAAATCGGTATTCTACCCCTTAAGGTCGGCTGGACTCTCCCTATGCACTCGGAAATGGCCGACCCAACTGGCATTTCGAGGAAGGCGCTTCGTCCGCGTTACCCTCATCAAAGGATACGGCGGTAGACACATGCCCGCTTTTTCTGGCGGTGGGAGGCCCGTTACGGTGTTCCTCAGACATACGTCGGGCTGAATTATTGAGCGAGCGCGGAACATGCGGAGAGTCTTTCCAGCCGATGCGCCGAACATTCTCGTGCTGTCACGGGGCGCCGTCGTTTCCGAGCGGGCCGGAAGCAGCACCTATTTTCTGGCGATTCTGTCCGCGCTGATCGACGCCGGCTGCGTCGTCCGGATGGTGTCGACCGAAGGCTGCCGCGCCGGGCGCAAGCCGTGGATGCGGATCATGCACGACCCGCGGCGCTTCGCCTCCTTCCAGGTGACCGGCCACCGGCAGATCGGCGACATGCTGGTGCGGTGGAATTCGCTGGGGAGCTACGCGCGCGCCTTCGGAACCATCGGGCTGATGGCGGCCGACCGCGTCCGCCAGCGGCTGAAGCCCGGCGCACCGGCCTGGCGCAAGGCGCCGCCCTGGGACACGCGCCTGATCGACGAGCGGGAACTGGCCGTCGCCCGGCGCATGATCCGCCGGCACCGGCCCGACGTGATCATCGCCAATTACGCCTACATGACGCCGCTGTTCGACCTTCCCGAGGCGGCGGATGCGCGGAAGGTCGTGGTCATGCACGACCTGCTCTCGGCGCGGGCCGAGCTGCTGCGGGCCAGCGGCATGGAGCCCGACGCGCAGTCCTACAGCATCGAGGAGGAGGTGGCCCTGCTGAACAAGGCCGACCACATCCTGGCGATCCAGCCGGAGGAGCAGGCGATCCTCCGCGCCCGCCTGCCCAACGCCGACATCATCCTGGCCCCCATGCCGGCCATGCCGCGCCCGGCACCCGCTCACCCGCAGCAGCCCGGCCGCTGCCTGTTCGTCGGCACCAAGAACCCGCTCAACCAGCAAGGGCTGAGCGCCTTCCTGGAGCATGGCTGGCCGGCCGTGCGGCGGCGGGTGCCGAACGCGACCCTGCACGTCTGCGGGCAGGTGTGCGGGGCCTTCGCCGAGGTGCCGGACGGGGTGGTGCTGCGCGGGATCGTGCCCGACCTCGACGCCGAATACGACGCGGCGGAGGTCAGCGTCGTGCCGATCTTCGCCGGCACCGGCCTGAAGGTGAAGCTGGTCGAGGCCATCGGGCAGGGGCGCGCCATCGTCACCACCACCCACGCCACGCGCGGGCTGGAGGATGTGCTGAACGGCGCCGTAGAGATCACGGACTCGCCGGAGCGGATGGGGGAGATCGTCGCCGACATCCTCGAGTCGCCGGACCGGCGGCGGGCGATGGAACAGGCGACGCGCGCGGTCGCCGATGGGGCGCTGTCGCCGCAGTCCTGCTTCCACGGCCTTCTCGACGTTGCGCAGCGCAGCCGCCGGGTCGCCGCGCCGGCCCCGGACGCGGGATTCCTCCAGCCGCAACGCCTATGACGGTCCCTATGACGGAAGCGGCCTCATCACAAAGGAGGGGATCCGAGTTGGGGAGGGCGTGACCGCGCTACCTTGAGCGGAAGCGGACGCCATACCACTACGCCCTCCCCCTCATCGAAGTGCGCATTTACGGCCTGTCCATTGTTGCGTATCCTGTTCATCAATAAGGCAGCGCGTGCGCACAATAATGGCAACCGGAAAGGTTGCGAAACGAGAGACGTGGCGCAGGACGCCGGCCATGCCGACAAGAAAAACCTGAACAAACGGCGGGGATGATCTCTTCCGCCTCATCCGGCCGCATGCATCCGGGCCGGCCGCCATGGCCGGGCTGGGGGGAGCATGCCGCCGGAAGGGCGGGTCGACCACGGAAACCGCCGTGAACGGCGCGGGGTTGCCAAACGGAGGGAGCAAGGATGACGAACAACGGGCCAGCCCATCCCGCACTCACCCTGGTGTTCGCCGACGCGAACACGCTGACGCGTGATTGCTTCTCGCTGAGCCTCAGGACCATCGACGGCGCCATCACCGTTCATCCCGTTCCGTCGCTTGCGGCGGCCGGGGCGCTGGCCGAGCGCGTCTCCGGGGTGGACGCCGTGCTGTACAACATCGGGTCGGAACCGGAGATGACGGCGGAGTTGGCCGCCGCGATCCAAACGGCCATGGCCGCCTTCCACCCGGCGCCGCTGATCATGATTTCCGATCGCGACGACATCGACATGATCCTGGAATGCCTGCGTCTGGGCATCCGCGGCTACATCGTGGCGAGCCTGGGCCTGAGCGTCGCGCTGGAGGCGATCCGCCTCGTGGTCGCCGGCGGGACCTTCATTCCGGCGACCTCGCTGCACAAGCTCACCAACCCGTGCGCGCCGCGCGCGCCCGCGCCGGCGGGCGGCGGTGCGTCTGACAACATCGGCGGCCTGACCCCGCGGGAAATGGCGGTGCTGAACTGTCTGCGCGAAGGCAAGTCGAACAAGATCATCGCCTACCAGCTGGGCATGTGCGAGAACACGGCCAAGGCCCATGTCCGCAACGTGCTGAAAAAGCTGGGCGCGACCAACCGGACGGAGGCCGCCTATCTGGCCCACACCCGGATGCCCGGCATCGGGAATTCCGGCGGGAATGTCGGCAGCGGCACCCTGCCGAAGGTGGTGAACGGCCGCTGACGGGGAACGACGCCATTCCCCGGCTGGGGGAAAAGGCGTCGTCCGAACTCGGCGCTCCAGGGTCAGCGCGTGGTGGTTCCCGTGCGGGTGGTGCTGGCGGTCGTGGTGCCGGCTGTCCCGCTCATGCCGGAGGAACCCGTGTTTCCGCTGCCCATGATGCCCGTGCCGCCGGTGCCGAGCCCGGCCATGGCCGACGCTCCGGCGGTGGTGCCCGTGCCGCCGTAGCTCTGCTGGCGGACGCGCAGGTTGTTCTGCACATGGCGGACGCCGGAGATCGATTCCGCGACGTCTTCCGCCCGGCGTTTGGTGCGGCGGTCATCGACCGTGCCGGACAGCGTGACTTCGCAGTTGCTGACCGTGATGTCGATTTCCGACGCGTCGACGTAGGGGTCGTCGGTCAGCCGGTCGCTGACGTCCTCGCGGATCCGCTCGTCGGAGCGGGTGTAGCCGCGCGGGCCGCGTCCCCGGTGGTGCTGCGCGCCCTGGTCGCCGCGGGCGGCGTCCATCTGGCGGCGGCGCGACGCGTCGTCGTCGCCGAACCAGGAGGCCATCTCGTCCCCGGCCCGTTCGAAAAAGCCGCGATCCTCGCCACGGCCGCGATAACCGCCGTAATCCCGGCTGCCATAGCCACGGCTTCCGTAATCCCGGCTGCCGTAGTCGGACCGGCCGAAGCCGCCGTAGCTGCCCGTCCCGAAATCCTGGCCGTAGTCGCCGCGCGACTCATAATTGCGGGACCCGTAATTTTGGGATCCCCAGTCCTGCGAGCCATAGCCCTGGCCGAAGGAGCCGCGCTCGCGCCCGCCCCCGAACTGGCCGCCATACTGACCGGATCCATACTGGCCGGATCCGTACTGGCTTCCGCCGGACTGTCCGTAGCCCTCGCGACCCTCCGGCTGGCGCCAGTATTCGCGGCCGTAGTCGTAGCCCTCGCGGCCGTAACCCTCGTAGCCGAAACCGGGCTGGCGACCGCGCTCGCTCCCCATCATACCGCTGCCCGACATGCTGCCGCGGCCGGAATGGCCGAAGTCCTCGCGGCCGTAGCGCTGGAACTCGCCGCCGCGCGAATCGCGGCCTTCGTTGCGCCAGCGGTCGCGTCCCCACTGCTGATCGCGATCGTCGCGGCCGTAGCCCTGGCCGTAACCCTGGCCATAACCCTGTTCGTTCCTCCACCGAGTGTCGTAGTCTGACATGGGATTCTCCCCTGTTGCCGACATTGCCCATGGCCCCGGTGGCCGTCGTCCGGTCCCCGGGTCATGGAAGCCCGTTGGCCGGGCACGCGCAGACAACAGGGGCGAGGGCGAAGGGTCGCGGAAAAAGCGGCTACGGCGTCACGGTGGCGCTGGCCTCGCGGCAGGATTTCTCGCAGCGGCGGCAGGACTCCGCGCAGATCCGGCAATGCTCGTGATGGCCGGCGTGGCGCTCGCATTCCTCGGCGCACAGGCGGCAGGCCGCCTCGCAGGCCTGGAGCATGCGGCGGATCACCTCCTCGTTGGAACCGGTCCGGCGCGACGCCACCGCCCCCGTCGCAAGACAGACGTCCGCGCAGTCGAGGTCGAGCCGGATGCACTGGCGGAGCTGCTGGACCATGTCCTCCGCCAGACAGGCGTCGGCGCAGGACAGGCAGACCTGGGCGCAGGCGTAGCACTCCTCGATGCAGCGGATCAGGGCGTCGTTGACGTTGCCCTTCACCTCCGGATGGGCGGCGATCATCGCGCGCGCGTTCATGGTCTCTCTCCTTCGTCAGGCGGTTTCGGTGACGTGATAGCCGGCCTCCTCGATGGCGCGTTTCACGGTGCTCTGGTCGGCGTTGCCCTCGACCGTGACTTCGCCGGTGTCCAGGTCCACCAGGGCCCGCTCCACGGCGGGAAGCGCTTCGACTGCCTTGGTCACGGCTTGGGCGCAGCTCCCGCAGGTCATGCCGGTCACTTTCAGGGTCTGCACGGGGCCTTGCGTGTGGGTTTGCATGCGGGGGATTCTCCGTTGCCTCTCCCGATGCAAACCACCGTGCCAAGTCCGGGTTCCGTGAATGGGGCGGCGTGACCACACGGATTTGTGAATGGTGCTCGGCGCGGGCCACCCTACCGTCATTGAACCGACGCCGATGGGGACACGCACCGCATGACGCCGACCGTCGCCAAGTTCGCCGACCCCGACTGGACCGCCAAGGGCGAGCGCCGGGCGAGCGTGCCGCTGTCCGGGCTGCGGACGCTGTGGTTCAACACGGGCAGCCTGTGCAACATCACCTGCGGCCACTGCTACATCGACTCCAGCCCCCGCAACGACCGGCTGGCCTATCTCGACCCCGCCGACGTGATCCCCTTTCTGGACGAGATCGCGGCGGACGGCCTGCCGACGCGCGAGATCGGCTTCACGGGCGGCGAGCCCTTCCTGAACCCGCGCATGGCGGAACTGGCGGAGTTGTGCCTCGCCCGCGGGTTCGAGGTGCTGATCCTGACCAACGCCATGCGCCCGATGCGACGCCCCCAGATCCGCGACGCGCTGCTGGCTTTACGCGGCCGGTACGGGGCGGCGCTGCGACTGCGGGTCAGCCTGGACCATCCCACGGCCGCCCTGCACGACGCGGAGCGCGGCGCCGGCAGCTTCGCCGAGGCGCTTGCCGGGCTGGAGTGGCTGGTCCGCAAGGGCTTCGCCGTCGCCGTCGCCGGGCGCACCCGCTGGGGCGGAGCGGAGGGGGATCTGCGCGCCGCCTACGCCCGCCTGTTCGCCGAACGGGGCTTGGACCTGGATGCGCACGACCCACATAGGCTGGTGCTGTTCCCCGAGATGGACGAGGTCGCCGAGGTGCCGGAGATCACCACGGCCTGCTGGGGCATCCTGGGCCTGAAGCCCGAGGCGATGATGTGCGCCAGCAGCCGCATGGTGGTGAAGCGCCGGGGGGAGCCGCGCGCCGTGGTGCTGCCCTGCACGCTGCTGCCCTACGATCCGCGCTTTGAGATGGGGCACAGCCTGGCGGAAGCGGCGCGCGCCGACGGAGGCCAGTTCAACCGCGGAGCGGTGAAGCTGAACCACAGGCATTGCGCCAAATTCTGCGTTCTCGGCGGCGGGTCCTGCTCCGCGTGACAATCGTCGGACCGGCGAACGGGTCGCTCCCTTGAATCAGCCGCGAAGAGGAACATATAGGGTTCGTCGCCGTTACGGACTTGCTGGTTTACGGTAGTTTTTACGGCGACCCCGCTTCCGGGCCGTTATTCGGCGATTGACCAAAGCCGTCGCCTGCTTTATTGGCTCGAATCCCCTCCTCCCCGGCCCGGATCGGCCGGCTGCCTCGACACCTCCCCAGTGTCCTGGCGCCGCCGGCAAGACCGGGGAGGTCCCCGAATTCGCATCGCCCTTGCGATGCACGCCCGCCCGGCAGCGTCGAATGTCGGCAGAGAGTGTAACGAAGCTGAAGGTAGAATGACGTTTGACAACAAGCGCCGCCGCGCGGCGCCGAAGGGCGGAGTCCGCCCGCAGAACCACCGCCGCCCGCACGACCATGGCGGCGCCGACAAGATCAAGAAGACAACCCGGCCCCCGTCTGGGCCGGTTCCCGGAAACGACGAAATCCTGTTCCTCCCGCTGGGCGGCTGCTCGCGCATCGGCATGAACATGGCGCTGTACGGCCACGCCGGGAAGTGGCTGATCGTGGACGCCGGCGTTGCCTTCATGGGCGACGAGGCGCCGGGCATCGACAGCCTGATGGCCGATCCGACCTTCATCGAGGAGCGGATGGACGACGTGGTGGGCCTCGTCGTCACCCACGCCCACGAGGACCACATCGGTGCGATCCACCACCTGTGGCCGCGCTTGGAATGCCCGATCTACGCCACCCCTTTCGCCGCGCACGTCATCCGCGACCGGCTGAAGGAGACGGGGGCGCTGCGCCACGTCCGCATCCGCGTGTTCGAGCCGGGTGCCGCCTTCAACGTCGGCCCGTTCGGCGTTGAGTCCATCACCGTGACCCACTCGATCCCCGAGCCGGTGTCGCTGGCGATCCGGACCAAGGCCGGCACGGTGCTGCACACCGGCGACTGGAAGTTCGACCCGAACCCGCTGGTCGGCCCGACGATGGACATCGCGGCGCTGAAGCGGCTGGGCGACGAAGGCCTGCTGGCGATGATGTGCGACAGCACCAACGCCAATGTCGACGGCTCCACGGGGTCGGAAGCGGACGCCCGCGCCGGCCTGATGGAGGCCTTCCGGGGCCGCAAGGGGGCCATCGCGGTGACCGGCTTCGCGTCCAACGTGGCGCGCATGCAGGCCGTCGCCGAGGCCGCCGCCGCCAACGACCGCAAGGTCGTGCTGGTCGGCCGCTCCATGCTGCGCATGGAAAAGGCGGCGCGCGCCAGCGGCTATCTGGAGAACGCGCCGGAGTTCATCAGCATCATGGAGGCGTCCTGGACGCCGCGCCGGAACCTCGTGTTCCTGTGCACCGGCAGCCAGGGCGAGGAGCGCGCGGCACTGAGCCGTCTCGCCCGCGACTGCCACCAGGATCTGTGGCTGGAGCAGGGCGACACGGTGATCTTCTCCGCCCGCGCCATCCCCGGCAACGAGGTGATCCTGGCCGACATCCAGGACCATCTGCGCGGCAAGGGCGTGGCGATCGTGACCCCGGCCGACGCGCCGGTCCACGTTTCCGGCCACCCGAAGCGGGACGATCTGGTCCGCATGTACGACCTCGTCCGTCCGCGCTTCGCCGTTCCGGTGCACGGCACGATGGAGCATCTGGAGGCGCACGCCCGCCTCGCCCGCGGCTGCGGCGTGGAACGGGCGCTGATCCCGGAGGACGGCGACATCCTGCGGATTGCCAAGGAAGGCACCGCCGTGGTCGGCCACATCGAGGCCAAGCGCCTCGCCAACAACGGGCGGGAGCTGATTCCCTGGGCGGGCTTCCCCGTCGAGGAGGAGGCGACCGTCCAGAACGTCGAACGGCTGGCCGCGTAAGGCGGCCGTTCCATTTTTTCGGGCGATCCTCGAAGGAGGAGGATCATGGCACAGCATCATCCGACCTGGTCGTTCAAGATCCCGCGGAGCGCGGCGCTGGAAGGCGCCGCCCGCAGCATCACCCTGTATTACGAGGCCGCCGGCCTGCGCAGCGGTTGGGCCGTCATGGTGGACGGCCGGACCGTGGCGACCTGCCCGGACCTGGTCACGGCCCAGGAGCGGGCCTTGCGCCTCGCCCAGCAGACACCCACGCAGAAGGCTGCCTGACACCCGTCCTGACACCCGGCCCGGCCCAACTCGGCCGACCGGGGCGGGCGCCGCTTGCCTCTAGACCACCGGAGAGTTGCCCATGGCTGGCTATCCCGCCGACCGGCTTTCCTTCCCCGACATCCTCGATCCGGTGCTTGAGGCGCCGGACGGCGACGAAGCCGCCCTCGAGCAGGCCATCAACGAGGTGGCCGAGGCGCTGGCCGACAGCGGAACCCTGATCGTCGACGCGCTCGGCCGCGCCGCCTACGGCGTGACCGACGAGGAAGCCGTGCTCGGCCTGATCGACACCTACATCCGCGTCCTCCTCCACCTCGGCGAGGTCGAGGAGGCGGCGGAGCTGGGCGACGTCATCGAGCGCATCCACAACTTCCAGAACCGCCGCAAACGCCGCGGGTCGCGGCGTACGGCGTAACCGCTTGCCCCCTCCCTAACCCTCCCCCGCTGCGCGGTGGACGGGACTGCCGCCGCTCCGCGTATCACTCCCTCTCCCGCGAAGCGGGGGAGGGTCGGGGAGGGGGCATCGGTTCCCAGACCCTCCACTCACACCGGCGGAACCGCCGTTCCGCTCGCCACCCCACTCGCCAACCACTTTGTCGCCAGCGCGCGGAGGCGGCCGGTCTGCTGGCGCTGGCGGTGGGTCGAGATGGCGTATCCGGCCCAGGTGAAGCCGACGATGACCACCCAGAAGGCCGCCAGATAGCGCCAGTCGCCGCCGGCCACCAGCAGCACCAGCAAGACCAGCGTCACGACCGCCACCACCACCCAGCAGACGATGCGGGTGCGGCGGAAGGCGGCCTCGTCGCTCTGTTCGAATTCCTCGGCCAGCGCCTGAATTTCCAACCCGGCCTGCCGCCGGGCCTCGGCCACGGGGTCCAACGCATCCATGACGGCTCCTTCCCATCCTTCTCGTCTGACCGGAAGAACACGCGAAACGTCCGGGTGAGCCACGATCGGTGTTTTTCAGGAGCCTACCGGCCGCCGCAGACCCGGCGGCGGCGCTGCGGCTCGCCGAAGTGGTCGAGCGCCTGGGTCAGCGCGTCCTCGAACACCTCCTCCTTCTCGGTGAAATAGTCGAAGTAGCCGTAGTGGCGGCGCAGCGGCAGTTCGGTCAGGCTGCGGATGCGGTAGGCGGGGTCGTTCAGGGTGCCGCGCTCCATCAGGTCGATGACGCGGCGCAGGCGCGCCACCTCCGCCTTGTAGGAGTTGGCGAACCACTGGCGGATCTTCCAGTTCTCCACCTCAAGCTGGTTCTTCGGCACCGGCCCGATCCAGGACACGGGGAAGGGGGCGGCGACCGTGACCTCGTCGAAGCCGTGCAACTCCGCCAGGATGACGCTGCGGTGGTAGGCGCCGTCGATCAGGCCGCGCGGGGCCTCCTCGAAGCCGTAGAGGTAGAGCCACAGGGCGCTCTGCACCGCGTCGGCGGTGATGTCCTCCAGCCCGACTTCGCCGGCCATCAGGCGGCGGGCGGCGGGGTTGCCGTGCAGCACGCCCTCGCCGGCGCGGTAGTCGTAGGTGTTGAAGACGACGCCCACCTCGGCCTCGTTCAGGGTGCGGGCGATGTCGGCGGCGTGGTCGGAATCGCGCACCGGCGCGTATTGGCGGGCCGGCATCAGCCGCTCCAGCATCGCGTCCGGCGACAGCGGCACGTCCAGCCAGCGCCGGGCATGCTCGTGGAAGGTCGGGCGGAACACGCCGGCATGGCCGAACATGGCCGTCTGCCACGCCTGGAGCAGGCCCCCCGACGCGCCCTTGTGGTTCAGGAGCAGGCTGCGAACGTCCTCGCCGCGCAGCCATGCGGCCAGCACGACGATTTGGCCGGAGGTCACCGTGAACAGGTCGGGCATGGTGCCGAGGCGATCCAGCGCCGTCAGCACCCCCGCGCCGTGCAGGTTGAACCCGCCGAAGCCGCCCAGGGCGACCGCTCGTCTCTCCGTCATGAAAAAAACTCCGCACTGGAAAAAAAGTCCCCCTCGCCGCGCCGCGGGGGCGCGGGCGGAGGCTTGCAATCGATAACTGAAGGGGTGTTTTAGACCCGCCGTCCGCGCAGGCGTTCGGCGTTGCGCCGGATTTGGCGCTCTTCCCGAGGGGTGGGCCAAGGAGTGGGAAGCGAGGATGCAAAGGTCGGATGCGTGTTCATAGAGACCTCCTCACGGTCGAGAAGGCGTCTCCCCCAAGGATGGGTTCTTGTTTTTGCTGCACTGCACAAGATGGGTCAGCGTTCCTGCCGAGTCAAGGCTGGTCTCAGAAATGCCCCAGGGTGATGGCCCTTCCATTCCCTCTCCCCTCCGGGGAGAGGGTTAGGGTGAGGGGGTTGCACGTTGGGGAACGTCCGGCAAAAGCGCAACCCCCTCACCGGCCCTCCGGGCCACCCTCTCCCCAGAGGGGAGGGGGTTGATAGACATGCGGTATAGGCATATCGGGCGTTGGGCATCGTTGGGCGGATTGTGCAGCGTGCGCGCTCTGCACAATGGGTGAAGATGGCGCTTTTCCGTGCTGTATCAACGCATTGCGGGCAATCGTCGGTGTGCGGTCGTTGTGCAGGCTTTGCACAACGATGTGCGTGCGCACGAATGGACGCTATGCGATCAAGGCATGGGTTGGGAGTTGATGGAACCAGAGTAGCGGGATCGCGGAAACGGATCAAGAACGGGGTTTCGGCGCGTTGCGCGGCGGGTCCAGGCGGGGCACGCCGTAGTCGGCCAGGATGGCGTCGATGGCCGCGCGGTTGCGGTCCAGCGCGTCGGAGATGGCGTCGAACAGCTCCGAATCCCCGCGCCGCAGGCCCATGGAGATGTCGAAGGCCATGGGGGACAGCGGCCCGTCGGTTTGCGGCGTCACGGGGACCAGGGCCAGCGGAACCGGCATGCGTTGGGCGAAATAGCCGGCGACCGGTCCCCAGACCATCGCCACGTCCACCTCGTCCTTCGCCACGGCGTCGAGGATGCTCGCGGGGCCGTCCTCCCGCCTGTAGTCGCCGTAGACCATGTAGCCTCGGACGTTCCCGACGATGCCCCGCCGCGTCAGCGCGTGGGCCGGCGGTGTGTTGGAGAAGTCGTCGCCGATCATCTGCACGCCGATGCGCAGGTCGTGCAGCCGCGGTTCGTCGAAGGAGGCGACGGCCGACCCGCCGTCCCTCCGCGTCACGAACACATAGCCGGAGCGGTAGTAGGGAGCGGTCGCCGCGACGGATTGCAGGGCGCTCGGCACCCCGGGGATGAGGTCGCACAGCCCCGCCTTCAGCGTGTTGCGGATGTGCCCCCGCCGCTGCGGCCACCAGGTGTAGGTGACCGGCACGCCGAGGTCGGCGGCGAGAAGTTCGACGATCTTGTTTTCGAAGCCTTCGCGCTTCTCGTTGGAGAAGGGGAGGTTGTTGGGATCGGCGCAGACGCGCAGGTCGGTGAGGGGGGATGAGGAGGCGGGGGTAGGGATGGTGAGTTGGAGGAGAAGTGCGGCGACACTTGCCCCCTCCCTAACCCTCCCCCGCTCTCGGCGGACCGAAGGTCCGCCTGCCGCGTCAGCGCAAACCAAAGGTTTGCGCGAGAGCTTCGAGGGAGAGGGGACTGCCGCCGCATTGCCCTCCACCGCCATAGGCGGGGGAGGGAGGGACCCACGTGTGCGGGATGTAGACGATGCCGGTCTTGGGCGAGAAGGCCGACGGGTTCCAGTCCTTGGCGCCGGGGGCCGTCGGGCAGATGTCGCGCACCACCTTGCCGACGCGGGGGTGCTTTTCCTCGTTGTATTCGATCAGGCCGGTCTTCAGGTCCACGCTCTTGGTGCTGTTGACCGGGAAATAGGGGCGGCGGCCAGCACCTCGCCGCTGGTGCGGTCGATGACGTAGAGGTAGCCGTTGCGCTCCGGCCGGATCAGCGCCTTGCGGGTCTGGCCCTGCCAGGGCAGGTCGACCAGGATGATCTCGTTGATGCCGTCGTAGTCGTAGAGGTCGTGCGGCACCGCCCGGTAGAACCAGCGCGCCTGCCCGGTGTCCGGGTTGCGCGCGAAAATGCCGCCGGTCCATTTGTTGTCGCCCGGCCGCTGCTCCGGGTTCCAGGGGCCGGGATTGCCGGTGCCGTGGTAGATCAGGTCAAGCTCCGGGTCGTAGCTGATCCAGCCCCAGACCGTGCCGCCGCCGATCTCCCACGCGTTGGGCGGCCATGTGCTGACGCCCAGGTCCTTGCCCTTTTCCTTGTCGTAGAAGGGCTGGTAGTCGGCGCCGATCAGCACGTCCTTGTCGGGGCCGGTGTTGTAGGCGCGCCAGACGATCTTGCCGGTGTTGGCGTCCACGGCGACGGTCTGGGCGTCCAGCGTGTTGATGAAGACCTTGCCGTCGGCGAAGGCGCGGCCCGCGGTTCACATAGTCGCAGCAGGCCACCCCCTGCGCGGAGGCCGCCGGCCACGGCCAACAGCAGCGAAAGCCAGACGGACGGCGTCTTCAAGGTCTTCTTCCTTGCCCGTGCGGTTCACTCTTGAACTGCACAACAACAAGGCAGAGTTCGTATTCCTAATACGGACGATTCACCGCCTTACCATTAGGAATACGGGCAGGGCGGCGCGTCCGCCCTACCGTTCCTGAAGCCATTCCGCGATGACGAAGGCGGGCAGGCGCTCCAGCGCGGAGTCGTCGCGCCCGGTCTCGGCCTGCCAGTCCCGGTGCCGGTCGAGCGCGTGGCGCAGCAGGTCGGCGCGCCGGGGGGCGGGTACGGCGGCGAGGGCGGTGTCCAGGCTGGTCAGGTAGGGCGGGAATTCCGCATCGGGGCCGGCCAGCCCGCGCTCCTGCCCGTCGGGGTCGAACCAGGCCTCGGCGGCGGTCGTGTCGGCCATGGGCGGCACCACCATGCCGCCGACATAGCCCGTGGGCTGCACGACCTTCCAGCCCTTCTGGCTCGGCCCCGTCGTCCAGCCGAGCGCCCGCGCGACCTCCGCCGTCGCGGCGCGGGTCGGAGCCTGCCGGGTGATGCGCTCGATAAGGTCGGGCGGGACAGCGGACATAGGTGTTCCTCCGAGGGGGTGGTAGGCCGACCGGATCGTTCCGATCTTACCTACGAACAAGAATGGGGACCGGCACGCCGGACGCAAGCGGGACAAGAGGGGCGGTTGAGAGTGCTGTTGGGGTTTTTGCTGGTGTTGGCCCTGCTGCTGGCGGGGCCGTTTTTCGTGATGGCGTCCGGCGCGGTGCCCATGACCGTCGATTGGACGCGCGCCGACCGCAGCCCCGTCGGGCTGGCGCCGGAGCCGGCCACGACGCCGGAAGCGGTGGTCCAGGTCTACGCGGCGCGCGCCCTGTCCTGGCGCGGCGCCTTCGGCACGCACCCGTGGTTCGCGGTCAAGCCGGCGGGGGCGCGGGCCTACACGGTGTACGAGGTGGTCGGCTGGCGGGTCTACCGGGGCCTGCCGGCGGTGGCGGTCAGCAACCGCGACCCGGACGGGCGCTGGTTCGGCTCCCAGCCGGCGCTGCTGGCGGAGTTGCGCGGGGCGGAGGCCGAGGCGGCCATCCCGAAGATTGCGGAGGCCGCGCGAACCTATCCCTACGCCGGGGAGTACCGGCTGTGGCCCGGCCCGAACAGCAACACCTTTGCCGCCTGGGTCGCGCGGGCCGTGCCGGAACTGAGGCTCGACCTGCCGGCGACGGCGCTGGGCAAGGACTATCTGGGCACCAGCGTCTTCGCGCGGGCGCCCAGCGGCACCGGCTGGCAGGTCAGCCTGTTCGGCGTCGCCGGCCTGCTGGTCGCGACGGAGGAGGGGGTGGAGGTCAACCTGCTGGGGCTGACCGTCGGCATCGACCCGCTGGACCTCGCCATCAAGCTGCCGGGCATCGGACGATTCGGCTTCCGTCCGGGAGAGCCCGCCGCCGTGCCGCCGGTCGATGGGGCGGGGTGAAGGATCAACCCCTCGCCCGACGCGTAAGTGGCTGATCTAGCCCTCAAAAGTCCCTCTCCCTTGAGGGGAGAGGGGTTGGGGTGAGGGTGGCAGGCCGGCGAAGCCGGCTGGAAATCTGTTTCCCGCTTTACGGCGGTAACGACCCCTCATCCCAACCCTTCTCCCCCAAGGGGAGAAGGGCTTTTCTGTGGGGAGGGTGCAACGCCGCCGTTTACTCTTCCTCTTCCGCCGAGGACTTGCCGGTGCCGGCCGGTCCCAGGGGTGGGGTGCCGCGTTTCAGGCCGAGGTTGGTCATGCAGTCCCAGGCTTCCTCCGCCGTGTCGACGATGTCGAAGAGGTCCAGGTCGCCCGGGCTGATCATGCCGTGGTCGGCCAGCGCCTGGAAGTTGACGACCTCGTTCCAGTAGTCGCGGCCGACGAACACGATGGGCAGGCGCGAGGCCTTGTTCGTGTTGCGCAGGTTCAGGATCTCGAACGCCTCGTCGAAGGTGCCGAAGCCGCCGGGGAAGATCGCCAAGCCGTTGGCGCGCATCGCCAGATGCATCTTGCGGATGGCGAAATAATGGAAGCGGAAGGTCAGGTCCGGCGTGCTGTAGGGGTTCGGGCGCGGCTCGTGCGGCAGGCTGATGTTGAAGCCGACGCTGGGCGCGCCGGCCTCCTTGGCGCCGCGGTTGGCGGCCTCCATCAGGCCGGGGCCGCCGCCGGTGGCGATCACGTTGTCGCGCAAGCCCTCCTCCGTCGGGACGAGCGCGCCGCCGTGCTCCGACACGATGCGGCCGAACTTGCGCGCCTCCTCGTACCAGGGCACCTGCTTGGCGCGGCGTTCGGCGCGCTCCCTCTCTTCGGGAGTGCGGGCTTCGCGAAGCATGCGTTCAGCCTGCTCGGGCGAGGGAACGCGGGCGCTGCCGTAGACCACGATCGTCGAGCGTATGCCCCAGGTCTTCAGGTGCAGCTCCGGCTTGGAGTATTCGAGCATGAAGCGCACCCCGCGCATCGGCTCGCCCAGCAGGAAGTCGCGGTCCTCGAAGGCGATGCGGTAGCTGGAGGATTCGTGGTTCGGCGTGCTGTCCGGCATTCTCGGCTCCAGGCAGGGGGAGGGAGGTCCTTTTTAAACCAAGTGGGGACGGCGTCGCGTCATTTCCGCGCGCATCGCCGCAAGAGGCGGAACCGGGCGCGTCAGGGGATGTTTCGAAAGGGAAGGATCGCCACAACGAGGAGTGCCCAATGACCAAGTCCATGCCGCCGGTGCCGCCCGAGGGGCGCAGCGATAAAGGTCCCGGAAGCAGCGGCCCCGGAAGCAGCCCCGACGCGGAGGCGAACGACCAGGCGGCCACCAACCGCCCGGCGCCCGGCAATCTGGAACAGCAGGACCGGCAGGGCAATACGAAGCAGAATACGACCCATCAGGGCTATCAGCAGAATCGTTAGGGCCTTGGTGCAGTATCGCCCCTGTCCGGAAGAGCGCACTCAGCTTTGTGCCGATTTGCTAAGTTTTTGTGCACGAAAGATCTGAGCAAGGGACAGCATTGAACAGCATCGTGCCGCCTTGGCCGGTCAACGAGCTTGCCCGCATCGACAAGCTCAAGGGCTACGGCGTGCTCGACACCCCGCCGGAGCCCGTCTTCGACCGCCTGACGCGTCTCGCCTCCCGCCATTTCGGCGTGCCGATCGCGCTCGTCAATCTGGTGGACGAGACGCGTCAGTGGTGCAAGGCCCGCTTTGGCCTGGACGAGTCGGCCATCGAACGGCGGATTTCCTTCTGCTCCTTCACCATCCTGGAAGATCAGGTTCTGGTCATCCCGGACACGCTGAAGGACGAGCGGTCGGCCGGGAACGAACTGGTGACCGGCCCGCCACACCTGCGCTTCTACGCCGGCGCCCCGCTGAAAACGCCGGAGGGGTTGCTGATCGGCACCTTCTGCATCATCGACACCGAGCCACACCCCGACTTCGACGCGGAGAACCGGCGGGATCTGGGGGAGTTCGCCCAGATCGCCATGCACGAGCTGGAGGCCCGCGCCGCCCAGCGCGCCACCAGCGAGGCCGAGGCGAAGCTGCTGGACAAGAACGCCCTGCTGGAAAGCATCCTGGAAAGCGCCAGCGATCCCATCTTCGCGAAGAACCGGCAGAACCG
The DNA here is from genome assembly GCF_053470405.2 of Azospirillum mesophilum. Classification (NCBI taxonomy): domain Bacteria; kingdom Pseudomonadati; phylum Pseudomonadota; class Alphaproteobacteria; order Rhodospirillales; family Azospirillaceae; genus Azospirillum; species Azospirillum mesophilum. The sequence continues at coordinate 172,725 of NZ_JBPXMQ020000009.1, read as the reverse complement.
CTACACGCTGGTGAATTCCGCGATGGCCCGGCTGCTCGGCCGTCCGCGCGAGGCGTTCGTCGGGCTGTGCGCCGACGACCTGTTCCCGGCCACCGACGCCGAGCGGCTGGAGGGGCTGTGTGCGCGGGTCATGGAGACCGGGCATGAGGAAACCGCCGAGGAGGAGCTGCCCTTTCCCGGCAGCGGAGGCACGCGGGTCCTGATGATCGCGGTGATGCCGCTGCGCGACGCGGAGGGCGCCATCGTCGGTGTGGCCGGGGTGGCGCGCGACATCACCGCCCGCAAGCGCGCGGAAGAGGCGCTGAAGGCCAGCGAGGCGCGCTTCCGCACGCTGATCGACCACACGCCGCAGCTCATGTGGATCAACCGGGCGGACGGCACGACGGACTTCGTGAATTCGGAGTGGAGAAACTACACCGGCCTGACCAAGACCACCGATTTCCTGTGGAACTTCATTCACCCCGACGACCGCCAGCCGCTGCTTGATCTGCGCACGGCGGCCATCGTCGCGGGGCAGCCTTACCAGCACGAGATGCGCGTGCGGCGCGCCGATGGGGCGTGGCGGTGGCATTTCTGCCGCGTCGTGCCGATGCGCGAGAACGGCCGGCTCGTCTCCTGGATCGGCACGGCGGTGGACATCCACGACATCCGCCGCGCCCAGCAGGCCGCCGAAGAGGCGGACCGCTCCAAGGGCCGGTTCCTGGCCGCGGCCAGCCACGACCTGCGCCAGCCCATGCAGTCGATCCTGCTGTTCGCCGGGGCGCTGCGCTCCCACATCGCGGACGAGCCGGGGCGGCTCGTGCTGGACCGGCTCCAGCAGGGGCTGGACACGCTGAAGGAGCTGCTGGACACGCTGCTCGACGTCTCGCGGCTCGACGCCGGGGTGGTCGCCCCGCAGGTCGAGGAGTTCCCCATCGCCGACCTGATCGGCCAGCTGACCGCGAGCTATGCTCCCATCGCCCAGGCCAAGGGGCTGGACTGGCAGGCGATTCCCAACACGGGCATCGTGCGCAGCGACCGTGTGCTGCTCGGCCGCATGCTGCGCAACCTCGTGGACAACGCCATCCGCTACACCGAGCGCGGCCGCATCATGATCGACTGCGTTCCGCACGGCGCGCGGCTGCGCATCGAGGTGCACGACACCGGCATCGGCATCGCGTCCGAGCAGCAGGGCCGCATCTTCGAGGAGTTCCATCAGGTCGGCAACCCGGAGCGCGACCGCGACCAGGGGCTGGGGCTGGGGCTCGCCATCGTGCGCCGGCTGGCGCGGCTGCTCGACCACCCGGTGGAGGTCGTGTCCAAGCCCGGACGCGGGTCCATCTTCTCGGTCAGCGTGCCGCTGGGGCGTCAGGCCGGCGGGACGGCCCCGCCCCCTCACACCTCCCCTCACACTGTGGCCGTCCAGCCCCGGATGCCGGCGCTGTCTCCGCCGCCGTCCGGTGGGAAGGAGGAGGCAGAGCGGCGCTTCGCCGTGGTCGTGGAGGACGACGCCATCGTCATGCTGGGGCTGGCGACGATGCTGCGCGAGTGGGGCTTTGACGTGCTGACCGCCGGCGGCACCGATCAGGCGATGGCGCGGCTGCGCAACGGCGGCAAGCGACCGGACGTCGTGCTGGTCGACTACCGCCTGCGCCAGGGGCGGGTCGGCACGGAAGCCGTCCAGCGCATCCGCGCGATGTTCGACGAGCGCATCCCCGGCATCATCATCACCGGCGAGATCGGCCCGGAACCCCAACGGGACGCCGCCGCCCACCAGCTGGGGCTCATCCACAAGCCCGTCACGCCGCGCCTTTTGGAAGCGGCGCTCGCGCGCCATCTGGGAGCCATACGGTCCCGTTGACCGTTGCACCAGCGCGCATGTCGCAAGGAACGTCAGGGGAGGGCAGGGTGAAGCGTGTCGCGAAGGGGATGGTCGTGCTCGCCACGGCGGCGGTGCTGGCGGGGTGCCAGTTCCCGGGGTTCCAACAGCCGTCGCGGACGCAGACCGCGACCCTGCCGGTCCCGTCCGTGCCGAAGCCGCCGCCGGAAGAGCGCGGCATCTGGATCGTCGGCAGCCCCGCCATGGAGGGATCGGTCCGCAGCGCGTCGGACCGCTTCGGCGGCACCCCCGACACCAAGCCGCGCCTCGTCGCGGAGGGCACCAACAGCGGCTTCCGCAGCTTCTGCGCCGGGGTGGGGCTGGAGCACCCGGACATGGTCGTCTCCGACCGCCGCGTCCGCCCGGAGGAGCTGAAGCGCTGCCAGGCCAAGGGCATCACGATGACCGAGTACGAGCTTGGAGCCAGGCAGTATGTCTACGTCAAGGACGCGAACATGATGACCATCCCCGGCGTCCGCGACTTCGCGGACAGCCTGGGCGTGCCGGGGAAGCCGCTCAGGGGGACGTGAGTTTTCACCGCCCTTGCCCGCCTCGCTGGGAGAGAGGCGAGCGCATTCGGAACTATTGCCCTTCCGTAAGATTTCCGTCATCCCCGCGAAGGCGGGGATCCAGAACTTCGCACTACGTACACCAGCGGAAAACTCTGGATCCCCGCCTTCGCGGGGATGACGGGCCTTATGTAAAAAGGAAAAACCGGGCGCTTTACTGCGCCCCGGCCTGCTGCTTGCGGAAGAAGTCCACGCCCATCTGGATGCTGCGGCCGATGTTGCGGGCGCGGTCTTCGAAGAAGGCGGCGGCTGCGGGGGAGCAGACTTCGGCGGTGGTCTCGCGGAACAGGGTCAGCCAGCGGTCGAAATGCTCCGGGCCGATGTCGAAGCGGACGTGGACGGGCAGGGGGCGGCCGTCGTAGCGGTGGGTCAGCAGCGCGACCGAGGACCAGAAGTCCATCATCTTGCGCAGGTGCGGCTCCCAGTCGGTGATGGCCGCGCCGAAGATGGGACCCAGCACCGGATCCGTCATGATCTTGCCGTAGAAGGTGCGCACCAGCGCCTCGATCATCGCCTCGTCGATGCCGGTCTTGGCGACGCGCTCGGCGATGGTGGCGTCTTGTGGCGAGGGGTAGTCGGTCTGGCTCATGACGAACTGGTCCTGGATGATCCCGTGACGGAGCGTCCTATATAGCGACGCGCCCGGACGGATCCTACCCGAAGATGGCACGGGCGATGACGGCGGCGAGCAGAGCGCCGACCGCGCCGCCCATGGCCGCGGTGATCATCGGGGCGTGGGTGGGGGCCGCCTTGGCCTTCATCGCCGCGTCGAAGCCGCGCATCGTCGTGTCCATGCGCACGAGGAAGACCTCCAGCCCGTTCACGCGCTCCTTCAGCTCGGACAGCGTTTCGGCAAGCGCCGCCTGCTGCGCGGTGGCCGCGGCGCCGCCGGCCTGCTCGGCGCCGACGCGCTCCTGAAGGTCGCGGATCAGGCGGGCGAGGCCCTGCTGGGCGGCGACGATCTGCTGGTGGTCGCGCCGCGCCGCCTCCACCCCGTCGCCGATGCGCAGGAGGTGCGGGGCCAGCGTCTGCTCCAGCAGCTTTTCCTCCGCACTCGGCTGCGCGAAGGTCGCGACGGCGCCGGTGCTGGGGGCGACGACCACCGCCACCACGCGCGACGGGTCGAGCCCCGGCGGCAGGGTCAGGTCGGCCTCGAAGGCGTGGGCGCCGTCGCCGAAGCCGCCGCCCACAAGATCCTCGCGCGGGCGGTCGGCCAGCGTGCGGCCCAGCACAAGCGGGCTCCCGTCCGGGCCGTCCGCCCGGAACTCAACCTCCAGCCGGTCGGCCGGGTGGGAGCGGTCCCAGGCCCAGCCGTAGATGCGGCCGGCCTGGATCGCGTCCACGCGGCCTTCGATGACGGAGAGGTTGGCGTCGCTGAGGCCGGCTTCGTTGATGGCGGTGTCGGGCATGGCTGGTCCAACGGGAAACGGGGAGGGAAAACGGGTGGTCGTTGGGTTTCGCGGGGCTCAACCCAACCTACGGAGTTCGCGGCCGTAGGTTGGGTTGAGGCGAAGCCGAAACCCAACGACCACCCATGCCGTCAGGCGGCCTTGCGCTGCGGGGTCTTGCGCGCGGCCGGGCTGGGCATCCGGTGGGGGATGTAGTTCTCGTCCAGGAACTCCCGCATGTCGCGGTAGCGCTGGTAGAAGGTGCGGTTGAACTTCTCGAACAGGCTCTGGTCCCAGTATTCCTCCAGGACGAAGGGCTTGTTCGAATAGACGTCGTAGCAGGGGATCGCGAAGGTCTCCGCGAATTCCGCCGTGCGGCTGTCGTAGCTGAAGTAGACCGACGGCGTGCCGTTCGACAGCGCCATCAGGTTGCCGTGCAGGCGGTAGCCCAGCACGAGATCTTTCGACCGGACGATGCTCTCATAATCGGCGACGACGTCCGAGTACCACAGGCGGTTGCGGTACAGCTCGTCCATCTCCTCGTCGAAGTACCAGCTCTTCAGCCAGTTGTTCTCGTGCAGGTGCGCCCAGGCCTCGGCCTTCTGCTCGTCGGTGCCCCAGAGCAGCTTCTTCTCCTCGACCTCGCCCTGCATCATCAGCACGGTGTCGAAGCGGCGGGACATGTCCTTCACGAAGTCGCGGTGGCGCTCCAGATAGGTCTTCACGTCCGGCGAATAGTGGCTGGACACCTCGCGGCGCATGGTGATGCCGACGTTGCGCACGCTGTCCAGCGCGGGCAGGTCGATGCGCAGTTCCGGGTCGCGGTTGCGGAAGGCGGTCGGGCAGCCGACGATGCGCACGTTCTTGATGCCGAGGTCCCACAGCACTTCGGCCGTGTAGGTGCCGCGCACGCCGATCGTCGTGGACTTGTCGGCGAACATCTGCCAGATGCGCTTGCTCTCGTCCGACAGCTCGATCTTGCCCGTCGCCGGGGCCTGGGCGCCGACGCCGAAGGCGATGACGGGGATGCGCAGCTTCGACAGCACCTGCTCGGTCGCTTCCGGCCAGGTCATGTGGTTGTGGATGTAATTGGAGCCGCGCAGGAAGACGTAGTCGTATTCGGCGTTCGCCCGGTCCACCACCTCCTGCTTGAACTCACGGATCTCCACGACGTCCAGGCGATCGAAGGTCAGGAGCTTCAGCGACGAGTCGTAGACGAAGGCGTCGCCGATGTTGTGGTAATGGTTGATGCTGCGCTGAATGTTTTGATAGCCGTACCACCGCACGCAGTCATGGTCGTAGACTTCGCCGGAGGGAATCATGACCAGAATGTTCGCCAATGGAATTCTCCTGGGGATCGGGGTGTGGTGGACTGAAAGAGTATCGATGCTTTTTGCCGCCGGATTTTATCAACCGGGCGACGGATCCAGGCGGATCATTATTCGGACGAGATCGCGTTGCGGCGTCGGCTTGCAGCCGGACTGGGCGAGGCGGGTCAGGTAGAGGTAGGCCGTGTTGCCGGCGTCCTCGAAGTTCCGCGTCTTCGCGTTCGGGTCGAGGATGGCGGGGTAATAGTAGGTCTCCGCCACGCCACAGGCCTTGTCGGTCAGCAGCGGGGCGGCGAGCGCGAGGCGCGGCGCCGACCAGTTCACGAGGTCGGGGGAGGTGGAGGTCCAGACGCCCGACACCGGCTCCATCCCCGGCCGCTCCGCCCGCCGCCCGGCCATGACGGCGACGTAGAGGCCGGTGCCCGCGTGGCGGACGAGGCTGGTCACGGTGAAGGGCAGGCGGTCGGCGGGCAGCGGCGCGCAGGCGTGAGCGGCGGCGTCGGACTCGCCCTCCGCGTAGGGATCGGCGAAGCGGACGGTGAAGTCCCGCCCGTCCCAGGCGCGCCAGGACTTGGGGTCGGCGAGGTCGCGGGTGCGCATCAGGCAGACACCGCGCTTCTGGGCGTCCATTCCTTCCGCGAAGGCCGTGGCGTAGTACCAGCCTTCGCGCTCCACGATGTTGCTGGGCGCGAACAGCCCGGCACGGTGGCCGAGGTCGCCGCGGAACTTGTAGGGGATGCCCGCGACGTAGCGGCCGGGTCCGAAGCTGCGCCCGCCGTCGTGCGAGACGGAGAGGGTCAGCGCGTTCCACCAGCAGGCCATGTAGTCGCCGACCGGGCAGAGGTCGCGGCGCTTGTGCCCGTGATACTCGTTGTGGACCAGCGCGTAGACGGTGGTGCCGTCCAGCGTGTAGGGCGAGGTCAGCCAGCCCACATCGTCGTAGCGCGCCGGGTCGTCCCGCCCGCCGGACTGGAAGACGACGCGGCAGTCGTGGGTGAGTTTGGAGAGAGAGGGGCCGGTCAGCACGCGGGCACGGGTGTGCGCGGCCAGCAGGTGGACGGCGCCGTCCGCCCCCTTCCAGGCGCGCGCCGGGGCGTCGGGCACGTCCCAATCCTCGCAGGCCTGGCTGCGGTGGTCGTAGACGGTCTCCACCGTGGCGGAGGCGGGGACGGCGACGCGCAGGTCCGTGGCGTGGGCGGGGGTGGTGAGGAGGGTGAGGGCGGTGAGGAGAAGTGAGGGCGCGAGCCCCCTCCCTAACCCTCCCCCGCTGCGCGGGAGAGGGGACTGCCGCCGCTGCGCCCAAGTCCCCTCCACCGCCGAAGGCGGGGGAGGGTTAGGGAGGGGGCTGCCGTTGCCGTGCTCGCGCGTCCGCATGAGGCTTTATACCTTCTGCGCCACGGCGCGTTCGGGCAGGCTCACCGAACCGCCACCGGCCGCCGTGATCAGGCCTTCGTACACCTCCGCATGCCGCCGGGCGCATTCGGCGCGGTCGATGGGGCGGCGGATGCGCATGCGCAGGCGGTCCCACAGGTCGGGGGTGGTCAGCGCCTCGGTCATGCGGTCCACCAGATCCTCGACGCTGGCGCTGCGGAAATGCAGGCCGTCCACGCCGTGGGTGACCTTTTCCGCCATGCCGCCGATGTTGCTGGCGATGATCGGGCGGCCGTGCAGGAAGGCTTCCTGGATGACGACGGGCGAGTTCTCCCACCAGATCGAGGGGATCACCATCCAGTCCACGTCCTTCATCAGGCCGGGCAGCTCGGTCGAGCGGTAGCTGCCGTAGAAGCGCACGCGGTCGCCGGCCCGCTCCACCGCGTCGTTGAACTTCTTCTGGTAGGCCTCCGGCTGGCGTTCCAGGTTGCCGCCGAAGATCATCAGCGCGCCGTCCTCGCCCCAGATCTTGTCCGGGATGCGGCCGATGGCGTCGACCAGCACATGGGCGCCCTTGAACTCGGTCAGCTGGCCGAAGAAGGCGAAGCGGTTGCGCTTGCCGCCGCGCGCCAGCGGGCGGGGCGGGGCGATGCCCTCGATGGTCAGGCCGTTCTCGATCATGCGGAACTTCTCGCGGGGGAGGCCCCACTCGACGTAGCGGTCGATCAGGAAGTTCGACGGGCTGATGTAGAAGTCCGCCTGCTCCAGGAAGGTCTTCAGGAACAGCTCGCGCTTGAAGAACTCCGCCTCGCCGATGTGCGGGAAGCAGCCGGCGCAGTCCGCGGGGCTGGAGCGGTAGCACAGCGTGTTGCGGCTGGTCTTCACCATCTGGCCGTGGTGGTGGCAGATGGACAGATACTCGTGGAAGGTCACGACGATGGGCACGCGCGGCAGTGCCTGCCGGATCGCCTGGATCGTCTCCACGCCCAGCCCGATGAAGTGGTGGAAGTTCACCACGTCCGGCTGGAGGTCGCGCACGTAGCGGACGAAGTCCTTCTCCAGCCCCGGCAGGTTCCGGTTCGACAGGCGGAAGTGGTCGTAGTCGTTGGCGTGGTAGAGGACCTCCCGTTCCTTCTGGCGCAGCGCCATCAGGGCGGAACTGCCGTGCGGCGTCACCGGCGGGGAGGTGCGGGCCAGGTAATGGCTCTCCCAGCCCGGCAGGTCGTGCAGGCCGAGGTGCAGGTTGTAGGAGGCGACCTCCGCACCGCCCAGCGAAAAGGCGGGGTGGCCGTGGCTGACGATCAGGACGCGTTTGTTGCTCATGGGATCGACCGATCTTCGAAAGGCGGCTGCGGGGCTACGGGGGTCAGGCGGCGACGCGGGCGGACCAGCTTTCCTCGAAGCTCCAGCGGTCCACCAGGGCGCCCGCCCGGCGCCAGCGGTCGGCGTGGGCATCGCGGGGCTGCTCGTCCAGCGCCACCAGCGTGACGCGCGGCAGCCAGACGCAGGCTCCGCCCAGCGCGCGCAGCCGCAGGCAGAGGTCCAGCCCCTTGTGGTCGGCCCCCAGGTAGGCGCCCATGGAGGCCAGCGCGCGGGCCAGCGCGTCCTTGGGCAGCAGGGCGCATTCCGGGGCGGCGGCGTCCACGGTGGCCGCGTCCTGCTCCTTCAGCCAGTCCTGCGGGTAGCCGGCGAAGCGCCGCTCGAAGCAGCGGGTGCCGTCCGCCCCCTCCACCGCCATGATGCCGGCGAAGCGGATGGAGTGGTCTTCGTAGAGCAGCGTCGGGCTGACCATCACCGGCCCGCCGGACTTGCGCGACACCCGCTCCAGCGCCGACAGCCAGCCCTTGCCGGTCGGCAGGACGGAGGGGGAGAGCATCAGCACCCGCTCCGCACGGGCGTGGGGCAGGGCGGCGGCGATCGCCTCGAAGGCGTCGGTCGCCTCGGGGGCCGCGACGAAGGTGACCGACAGGCGGTAGAAGGCGGCGGCCTGCCGGACCGCACCGCCCAGCCGCTCGTGCGTGCCGGCCGCCGCGACGACCAGCAGTTCGGCCTCCGCGAAGTCCGGGTCGATGGCGAGGCGGGCGATGTTGAGGTCCACGTCGGCGCGCCCGTCGGTGACCGGCATCACGACCGACACGCGCGGCGTCCGCACCGGGCGGCCCATCGGGTGGATGCCGGTCGCCGGGATCTCCGCGACACGGGAGCGCGCGGCGCGCAGCATCGGCCCGACATGGCGGGCGATCAGCTGATCGATGCTCGGGCTGTCCAGGTTGACCAGCGCCAGCATGCGGTTCAGGGCCTCCGGCGCCGGGGGCAGGCAGCTCAGCGGCATGAAGGCGAAGCGGTCGTCAGCCAGTTCGAGTTCGAGGTGGAACTCGGCACCATTGGACAGGCTGGCGGACAGGCCGCCGGGCAGGCCGGCGGGCTCGGCGGCGAAGGCGGTGAAGCCGTGCTGGTCCTGGCCCGGCACGAGGCGGCCGGCGAACAGCCCGTCATGCTGGAAGGCCTCCGTCACGTCGCGGCGGGCCAGCCGCGACCACTCCGCGTCCAGGCGGGCGGAGACGCCCGGCCCCTTCAGCGTGACGGCGCGCACCTGCCGCGTGGGGTCGAGCAGCCAGCCGGCGACGAACAGGCCGGCCCCCGGCACGCGCAGCGCCATGTCCAGCCCGGTGCGCACGGGGATGTCGAGCTTGGAGACCGTCTCCGCCCCGTCGTAGCGCGAGGCGGCGATGCGGCCGACCTGCTGGCGCGCCTCGGCGTCCTGAAGGTTGCCCAGCATGTCGCGGATGTGGGCGGAGGCCACGCCGTCCGGCAGGATGGTGCGGTGCTCGAACATCTCCATGTGGCGCCAGCCGTCGGCGGCGCGGTAGTGGATGCGGCGGATGGTGCCCGGCGCCGGGGTGGCGTCGGTCAGCACGGCCAGCACGCCCGCCGCGTCGGACGGCAGGTCCGGCCGCGCGAAGGAGGCGGCGGTGGCGCGGTAGGCGCCGAGATCGTCGGCCTCGATCAGCAGCTTCTGCGGGCCGGTCTTGACGCTGCGCGCCCAGCCCTGGAGCATCAGGCTGCCGTCGCGGAAGCGGCCGAACAGCTCCGCGAAGCCGTCGGGCTGCGACACCTCCTGCGCGAGGCCGGAGAGCAGGCGGCCGATGCGGTCCGACGGCCCTTCGGAGGAGGCGGCGAGCGCCACGGCGAAGTCCAGCGCCAACGCCAGCGCGCCGGGCTGGAAGCCCTTCAGCGCGGCGATCAGGTGGGCGGGGTTGGTGCGGACGTTGGACAGGCGCGGCAGGACGAGACGGTCCCCGCTCTCCTCCGTGATCTCGACGCGCGTCGGGCGCATCTGGGCAAGGCCCGGCACCCGGATGCCGCCCAGGAACCAGCGCTCCCCTTCGGCGTCGGTCCAGCAGCGGCCGGCGAAGCGTCCCTCCGTCTCGCCGTCCAGATGCACGCCGGCCATCGCCGGCAGCGGCCGGTCGATGGCGCCGAACAGCACCAGCGTGTCGTCGTCCAGAAGAATGGCCGCCGTGATGTCGGCCTTGGTGATCGGTTCCTTCATCCTGCGATGCTCCCCGCAAACGAGCCGTGCAACCCTGTTCCCCCCGTATTCGCAATCAACTCGTCGTAGAGGACGATGTGTTTTGCGGCGGCCTCGCCCGTCTTGCGGACCGCCGGTATGTTGGACACGAGCCGTTCCCAAAGCCCCGGCTCGGTCATGGCACGGGTCATGACGCGGGCGAGATCCGCGGCGTCCCCCGCCCGGAAATGCAGCCCGTCAACCCCGTCGCGCACCGCTTCGGCCATGCCGCCGATGCCGCTGCAGATGACCGGGCGGCGGTGCTGGAAAGCCTCCCGGATGACCAGCGGCGCGTTCTCCCACCAGATGGAGGGCGTCAGCACCCAGTCGGATGCCGCCATCAGGTCCGGCATCTCCTCGCGCCGGTAGGGGCCGTGCGGAACGGCGAGGCCATTGGCGGCCTTGAAGCCCTCCTCGACCTTCGCCTTGAAGGCGTCGGTCTGGAAGGGCGCCCCGCCATGGACGGCGAGCGACAGGTCCTGCCCCTGCCTGGCCAGCCGCGCCACGGCGTCCAGCGCCACGGTCACGCCCTTGAAGGGGTTCAGGTTGCCGAAATAGGCGAAGGCGTTGCGCGCCTCCCCCGGCGCCAGGGCGCGGTGCGGGGCCGGATCGACCGCCGGGCGGCCGTTCTCCATCACGGCAATCCGCTCCGGCGCGAGGCCCCAGGCGATGTAGCGGTCGCGCAGGAAGGCGCTGGGCGCCAGGAAGCGGTCGACGAGGCCGAACATCGCCTTGACGTGCTTCTCGCGCAGGACGAACTGGTCGGTCGGGCGGTCGGGGAAGCAGCGGTGGCAGGCGTCGGGCGAGGCGGACCGGCACAGCGCGTGGGCACCGGTCGTCACCATCTGCCCGTCGTTGGCGCAGATCGGGTAGTAGTCGTGCAGCGTGTAGACGATCTTCGCGGCCGGGCAGACGCGGCGGATCAGGAACAGCATCTCCACGCCCAGCAGCAGGGTGTGGTGGACGTGCACGATGTCCGGCTTGAAGGCGCGCAGCAGGTTCGACAGGTCCGGCACGATGCCGTGCAGGTCGATCTGGCTCTGGAAGAAATGGTCGAAATGGCCGGCCCACAGCACCACCTCGTCCGCGCTGCGGCCGAGAGTCTGGAGGTTCGTGCCCGGCTTGCGGTCACGGTGGATGCCGTTGGTGCAGGCCAGGAACAGCGCCTCCGCACCGGCGGCCTTCAGGCCGTTGAACAGTTCGTGCGCGAAGATCTCCGTGCCGCCGGGGTGCAGGCTCGGGTGGTTGTGGGCGATGACGAGGACGCGGGGCAGAGCGGCGGGGGTAAGGGTCATCGTGCGCCCTCCTTCTCCAGCACCAGCAGATCCTGGAAGTTCTCGGCCTCGCGCTGGCCGCTCCAGTGGCCGCGCAGGACGGGGCGCGCCGGGTTCAGCCCTTGGGCGGCGAAGACGCTCAGCAGGAAGCGCTCCGCGTAGGCGACGGCGGCGTTGGGGGCGGCCTCGTCCGCGATGTATTCCGGACCCGGCGCGTCGATGAAGGCGGGGCGGGCGGTCTTCGCCGCGATGCCCTCGCGCGCCTTGGCGTCCACCAGGAACAGGCTGAGAAAGCAGCGCCCGCCGGGCTTCAGCACGCGCCCGATCTCGGCGGCGTAGCGCACCATCTCGTCCGTGCGCAGGTGCGTGACGACCGAGGTCAGGATGACGAAGTCGTGCCCGTGGTCCGGGAAGGGCAGGGTGGACTTCGCCGCGTCGAACCGGCCGCCGGGGTTGTACAGAGCGTTCGCCACGTCCAGGCATTGGAAGCGGAAGTCCGGGTAGGCGGGGGTGATCGTCTCCGCGCACCAGCGGATGCCGTCCTCCACGATGTCCACGCCGTCGTAGGAGGAGTCCAGATACTGCGTCAGCGGAACGGCCATGCGCCCGATGCCGCAGCCGATCTCCAGCACGCGGTCGCTGGGCTTCAGGCCGCCGGTGCGCACGAAATGGCGCAGGAACTCCGCCCCGATGGCGCGGAAATCGCCGTCGCCGATGAAGACGCGGTCGGGCGGCGGCACGGGCAGGAAGCGGTTGCGCGCGACCTGGGCGCACAGCCATTCCAGCTTCGGGTCGGTGCCGCGCCGCAGGACGGCCAGGCGGTTGCCGGTCAGGATCTCGTTCATGGCACTATTTCCGTTTCCGGTGCGCGCGCCCGATGTGCGGCGGCGGTTCCGGTGCGGCCAGGGGGGCGGTGAATGTGGCGCCCAGAGGCGCGCTGAGAGGGGCGCGGGCGGGGGCGACCAGCGGCGGGGGCGGCGGGGGCGGGGGAACCTCGTCCCAGTCGCGGGCCATCAGTTCCTCCATCAGGGAGGCCCAGCGGCGGGCGTGGAGCCAGCCGTTGTATTCCGACGCCACGCCGCGCGTGTAGCCCGTGTGCCGGCTGATCGAGCGGCGCTCCAGGTGGTACAGCTCGACCGAAGGGACGTAGCGGATGTCCAGACCCGCCCCGCGGACGCGCAGGCAGAGGTCGGAGTCCTCATAGTCGCCGATGATGTAGTCCTCGCAGAAGCCGCCGACCGCCTCGAACACGGCGCGCGGCATCATCAGGCAGGCGCCGGTCACGCCGGGGACGCTGCGCTCCCGCCGGGCGGGCAGGAAGTCGCGCGGCAGGCCCTTGAAGAAGTGGTGGTTGTACCAGCGCCCGCGCACGTCGCGGTCGAAATAGAGCCCGGCGTGCTGGAGGCTGTCGTCGTCGAACAGCAGCTTCGGCCCCACGGCCCCGGTGCCCGGACGCGCCGCCAGGGCGGCCATGAGGGACGACAGCCAGCCCGGCCGGTCGGGGATCACGTCGGAGTTCAGGAACAGCAGCGTGCGCGCGGACGCCGCCGCGGCACCCGCGTTGTTGGCCGCCGAATAGCCGTGGTTGGCCGACTGCACCAGCAGCAGCATGGGCAGGCCGTACAGGCTGTGGAAGCCGTGCAGCAGGTGCACCAGCTCGTCGCGCTGCTCCGGGCTGTCCAGCACGAAGACCAGCTCCGCGTCCGCCATGCCGGGGTCGGTGGCGAAGCTGGACAGCTGGAAACGAAGGAATTCCAAGGTTTTGTAGAGCGGAATGATGATGGAAACCGACGGGTTCTCCGGCCGGCGGCCGAAGGTGACGATCTCCGGCGCCTTGCGGCCCGCCAGATGGGCGGCGTGCAGCGGGGCGACGGCGGGGGCGATCACCGTTTCCAGCAGGTGCGGCGTGCAGAACTGCGGCGGCAGGCTGCCCAGCACGGCGGCGCGGGCGTCGGCCGGGGCCAGCGGGCGCAGCGGCGGCACCAGCTTGATCGTCCCGCCGGAGCCGAGCCGCAGTTCCGCATGGATTTGCAGCGCGGCGGCGGGCTCGGGCGCGCCCGGCAGGTAGGCGACGAAGCCGCTGCGGTCGGCGGAGCCGGTGCCGAACAGCTTCGCCACGTCCTCGCGCGGGAAGCGGTGCTCCAGCACCTCCAGGCGCCGTTCGGCGCCGAAGGGGGTGTGCAGATCGATGGCGCCGGACAGGCCGTGCGGGTCGTGCACCCAGCCGGCCAGGAACAGCCCGCCGTCGCCCGTCGGCACCGCGAGGTCGAGCGCCGCGCCGATGGAGCGCTTAGCGTCGGCCACCTGCCGCTTCGGGATGGGGGCGAGCACCTGGAGTTCCCGCACCGCGGCGGCGGCGGTCGCGTCGGACCGGCCGCGCTGGGCGAGGCTGCGCAGGATGTACTGGCGCAGGGGCAGCGGCGTGTCGCGGCGGGCCGACAGATGCTCGTTCAGCGTCGGCAGGGTCGGCGACACCGCGTCGAAGGTCCGGCAGGCGAGGCCGTTGCGCCCCAGCACGACCAGCAGGTTGCCGGGCGCGCACAGCGCGCGGTCCACCAGGAAGGACATGGAGGTCCGGCCGCGCTTCTCGACGGTGGAGCCGGCGAACACGTCGAACGGGGCGGGGCCGACGGCGCCGGAGGCGATGATGACCGCCCCCGTCACCTCGCCGAAGCCGGCGGACAGCGAGCCGGCGCAGAGCAGCAGCTCGTCCGTCGCGGCGGCGCGCGCAACGACGGGGGAAGGGGTCGGCGACAACTCCAGCACGAGGCGGCGGCACACGCCGGCGAAACCGGCGTCGCCGCGCAGCGACGGCGTGGAGCGCGCCACGTCGAACAGGAACCGGACGACGCGCAGCCGGGCCGCCGCGTCGAGGCTGCCCAGCAGGAAGGCCGGATCCAGGTCGGGGAATTCGGTGTCGGCCAAGGTTTCCGCGACAACGCGGCCCTGGGCGACGAAACGCACCGTGACGCCCTGAAGGACTTCGGGGCGGCGCGGGGTGCGCAGGAAGGACAGGACGCGCTGTCCGCCCCAGCTCGTCCGAACGGACAGCGTGCTGTAGGGCGGCCGGGACTCCTCGCCGTCCAGCGTGGGAACGATGCGGCCGGAGGTCTCCGGCCCGTCGCTCTCCCAGGAGGCGAGGACGAAGTCATCCCCCAGCGCGTGAAGCTGCGCGTGGGCGATGGACGCCGAGGTCGGCAGGACAGCGAGAACGGTCATGCGCTTTCAGCCGAACCCCGCGGCGGCAGGCGGGGGGAGAGCCGCCGCGGGGTGCCGGTCCCTTTAGTGAACGACGAAGAAATCGTTCGGGTGGTGGTGGATGTCCTCGGCCGACACGCCCTTCAGCGTGATGGTGTCGCCGTTGCCGAGGTCGATGACCGCGTCGCCGCCATGGTCGGTGACGCGCGCCGCCAGATCCGAGGCGCTGGCGATCTTGAGGCCGTTGATGTTGCGGTCGATCTGGAGCACGTCCTCGCCCGCGCGGAAGTCGAGCACCACGTCCTGACCGCCGCCGCCGGAGAACACGAACACGTCGTGGCCGGCGCCGCCGGACAGGATGTCGTTGCCCTTGCCGCCTTCGAGAATGTCGTTGCCGTCGTCGCCGAACAGGTAGTCGTCGCCCTCGCCGCCGTGCAGCACGTCGTTGCCGGTGCCGCCGTGCAGGATGTCGTCGCCCTTGCCGCCGTCGAGGATGTCGTTGTGGCCGCCGCCGACCAGCACGTCGTCGCCCTTGCCGCCCTTCAGCACGTCGTCGCCGTCGCCGCCCGACAGCGTGTCGTCGCCGTTGCCGCCGTCCAGGATGTCACGGCCGCGGCCGCCCAGCAGAACGTCGTCGCCGTTGCCGCCGTTCAGGATGTCGTCGCCGTTGCCGCCGTCGATGGTGTCGGTGCCGTTGCCGCCCATCAGCATGTCGGCGCCGTCGCCGCCATGGACCACGTCATGGCCGTTGCCGCCGAACAGGGCGTCGCGGCCGTCGCCGCCGAGCAGCGTGTCGTTGCCGTTGTTGCCGAACAGGGTGTCGTCGCCCGCGCCGCCGTCCAGGACGTCGGCCTTGTTGGTGCCGTGGGAGACGTCGTCGTAGTTGCCGCCAGGAAGGGTGGCCATGTTTCTTACTCCATAAACGATGGAATTGTGTGGAAGCCGGCGTTTCCGCCTACCCCGAAATAGCGAGTTACGTCCATCGGTGTACCCAAATGCTCGGTGGCGCGGCTGTGATATAGATGAGACTAAAGGAAGCAAAAACTTGAGATCATAGAGTCAAACGGTAATAATAGAGGACGTTCGTTGCTTGATGCGACGTGTTTTGGCTTCAAAGCCTTTCGAAATTCTAAACATCCTGTTCTTGACGCGCACCGCCTGGCGGGGCTCCGGGCGGTGATCCCTGCTGTGCGGGGGGACGGGATTTCGCTGTGTTTTCAAGTGTTCCCAGGCTTCGCGCGGCGATGACGCACAGTGCGCGGAGCCGCCCAGCCGACACATTGCAAAGTCATATGCCCTTCGGGTGGAGGGCGCCGAGATGGGGAAGGATTGTTGGATGATCTCGCAGTTACAAGCGCAACCGGTCTGGAGAAGCGCTGAACATTTCCGGGTGTCGTGTGGAGGGGCTTTTTATACTGGCGCACTGAAGCATTGATACCGTCGCGGTGACATATCCGCCGTCTTTTCATCGTCCAGCCTCTTCCTCGTTATGCCCCAAAGACGCTGACGCAAAACCCCTCGCCCATCCCCGATGGGAGAGGGAGGGGCCCGCACCGAAGGTGCGGGAGGGTGAGGGCAAGGTTTTTGCAAAAATCCTCGGCCCACTTTCCCCGGATTCTCGGATTAACCTTGCCCTCACCCTCCCATGGCTTTGCCATGGGCCCCTCCCTCTCCCGGCGGGGCCGGGCGAGGGGACTTCCGCTTGGCAAGGAGCCACGGTTCCATCTTCCCTGATCGAAAGGCGCGTCCTACAACGACCTTTCGACCATCCACGCGGCGCGACCATGGCCACCATCGAGGAAGCATTGGCGCTGGCGCTCGGGCACCAGCTCGACGGCCGGCTGGCGGAGGCGGAGGTGCTGTACGGCCGCATCCTAGACGCGGTGCCGGACCACGCGGACGCCCTTCACCTGCTTGGTCTCGTCGCGGCCCAGACCGGGCGGCTGGAGCGGGGGGCGGAGCTGGTCCGCGCGGCGGTGGCATGGTCGCCGGAAAACGCGGACTACCGCGCCAACTTCGACAAGATCCTGGCGGCGCTGGGGCACGCGGCGGCGGACCAGTATGCGACCATGGCGATTCTCGATCCCGCGGAGCCGCAGGGGGCGCTGGGGCGGGCGAACCGGCTGCTCGACCTCGGGCGGACGGAGGACGCCGCGCGCTGGTATCGCCGCCGCCTCGTGCTGCGGCCCGGCCATGCCGAGTCGTGGTTCAACCTGGGAATTGCGCTGCGCGATTCCGGGCGGCTGGAGGAGTGCTCCGAGGCCTTCGCGCAGGCCGGCGCGGCGAATCCCGGCCTGACGCGCGCCTTCACGGAGCGGGCGGCCGTGGAACGGGTCTTAGGCCGTACGGACGTCGCGGCGTCCCTGCTCGCCCAGGCGGCGCGGCTGCGGCCCGATCTGGCGGAGGTCCGCGCCACGCTGGGCATCCTGTTCCAGCTTGCCGGGCGACTGGAGGAGGCGGTGGGGCACTACCGCGCGGCGCTGGCCGTCGAGCCGGGCAACGCCGACCGGCTGACCAACCTGTGCGTGGCCCTGACGGCGCTCTGGCGCGTTTCCGACGCGGTGCGGGCCGGGCGGCGCGCGGCGGTCCTGGCGCCCGACGACGCGCAGCACCGGATCAACCTGGGCAGCGCGCTCCAGGCCGCCTCCATGGCCCGCCGCGACGGGCTGGAGGAGGCCGCGGACGCCTACCGGGTGGCGCTGGCGCTGAAGCCCGACGAGCCCGACCTCTGGATGAACCTGGGCGCTGTCCGGCAGGAGCAGGGCGAGCCGGAGCGGGCGGTGCGCAACTATGCCCGCACGCTGGCCCTCGCCCCGGACCACGCGGAGGCGCGCTTCAACCTCGGGCTCGCGCTGCTGCAACTCGGCCGGTTCGAGCGGGGGTGGGTGGAGCAGGAGGCGCGCTGGAAGCAGAAGCGCTTTTCCTCCCCGGCGCGGAACTTCGCGCAGCCGCAGTGGATGGGCGAACCGCTGGAGGGCCGGACCATCCTGCTGCACGCGGAGCAGGGCTTCGGCGACACCATCCAGTTCGTCCGCTACGCGCCCATGGTGGCGCAGCGCGGCGGGAGGGTGCTGCTGGAGGTGCCGCGCGCCCTGATGCGCTTGTGCGCCGGGCTGCCCGGGGTGGCGCGCCTGATCGCGGCGGGGGAGCCGCTGCCGCCCTTCGACCTGCATTGCCCGCTGATGAGCCTGCCGCTGGCCTTCGGCACCACCCTGTCCACCATCCCGGCCGCACCGTCCTACCTCGACACCGATCCGGCGGAGGTGGTGCGCTGGGGGGCACGGCTCGCGGGAGGGGAGGGCCGGCGGGTCGGCCTCGTCTGGGCCGGCAACCCCAGCCACGGCAACGACCGCAACCGCTCCCTCCCGGTCGAGGCGCTGCGCCCGCTGCTGGCAGTGCCAGGGGTGCGCTTCTTCGGCGTCCAGGCCGGCGAGGCACGCCGGGCGATCCCGGAGGGGGTGGAGGATCTGATGGACGGCGTGCGGGACTTCGCCGACACGGCGGCGATCCTGCGCAATCTCGACCTGCTGGTCGCGGTGGACACGGCGACCGCCCATCTGGCCGGCGCGCTGGGCCTGCCGGTGTGGCTGCTGCTGCCCTTCGCGCCGGACTGGCGCTGGCTGCTGGGCCGCGACGACAGCCCCTGGTACCCGACGATGCGGCTTTTCCGTCAGCCGGAGCGGGGGGACTGGGGAGCGGTGGTCGAGCGGGTTGCCGGGGAGTTGGCAATGTTGACCCCTCGCCCGGCTCCGCCGGGCGCGTAGCCGACGGCCACTGGCCGGACAGGCGCCAAAGGCGCCTGTAGGCGAAGCGTGGTTGCGAGACTTGCGAGCAACCGGGAGGGGCCCGCGCCGAAGGCGCGGGAGGGTGAGGGCAAGGTTGGCCCGAGAATCCGAGGTTTCAGTGACCTTGATTCTCGAGAAAACCTTGCCCTCACCCTCCCATGGCTTCGCCATGGGTCCCTCCCTCTCCCGCCGGAGGCGGGCGAGGGGGTTGTCCTTGTGGCCGCTCACTTCTCCCGGAAGGCGCGGCTCATGCCGTCGGTCAGGGGGGTCATGAAGTATTCGATGGCTTTGCGGGTGTGGCCGCGGATCATCACTTCCGCTGGCATGCCAGGGTGCAGCTCGACGGTTGGGAGCTGCTTCATCGTGTCGGCGTCCAGGCTGACGCGGGCGACGAAGTAGGCCTGGCCGGAGCGTTCGTCCTGAAGCTGGTCGGCGGAGAAGGCGATCACCTTGCCCGGCACCGGCGGGACGAGGCGCTGGCGGTAGCCGGTCAGGCGCACCAGGGCCTTGCCGCCGATCTCCACATTCTGAACGTCGGCGGGGGAGACGCGGGCCTCCACGATCAGGCCGTCGTTCTGCGGCACGATGTCGAGGATGCCCTGGCCCGCCGGAACGGCGCTGCCCGGCGTGAAGAAGCGCAGGTTGGTGACGAGGCCGGCCTGGGGGGCCACGACCTCCTGCCGTTTCAGCACGTCGCCGGCGCCGCGCAGCCGTTCCGACAGGTCGGAGATGGTGGCCTGGACGGTTTGCAGCTCGTTGCCGACGTCGGCGCGGCGGGTGTTGCCGAGGTTGATGATCTCCAGCTCCGCGGCCGCGATGCCCTGCTCGGCCTTCGACTTGTTGGCGAGCAGTTCGCCCAGCCGGCCCTTGCCGTCGGCGACGTTGCGCTGAAGCTCCAGCAGGCGCGGCTTGCGCTCGTAGCCCTTGGCGAGCAGGCCCTCGACGATGCGCATCTCGTCCTCGGTGTAGCGCAGCCGGTCGGCCGTGGCGACGCGTTGCGCGTCCAGCGCCACCAGCTCGTCGCGGAGCTGCGACATGCGCTTGCGCTGGATGGCGATCTGCCCCTCGTAGCTGTCGCGCCGCGATTCGAACAGGCGCTGTTCGGCGGCAAGCGCCTCCGCCGCGACGGGGCTGTCCTTGGCGGCCTTCACCAGTTCGTCGGCGTAGACGGGGGCCTTGGCGTCGGTCTGCTCGGCGCGCAGCCGGGCCAGGCGGGCCAGCGCGGTCCAGTGCTGGCCCTGGAGCTGCGCCACCACGGCCGCGCTCTGCGTGCTGTCCAGCCGCAGCAGGACCTGCCCGGCCTTCACGAGATCGCCGTCCTTCACCAGCAGCTCGCTGAGGATGCCGCCCTCCAGGTGGGAGACGGTCTTGCGGTGGCTTTCCACCGCGATGGTGCCGGGGGCGATGGAGGCGCTGTCCAAGTCGGCCAGCATCGCCCAGCCGAAGAAGCCGCCGAAGCCGATGGCGACGGCCAGCGCGCCGGCCAGCGCCGTGCCGCGCAGCGACGGCTCCGCCGGGGTCACGTCGATGACGGGCGCCCAGGATTGCGCGAGAGGGGGCTGCGTCTGGGACACGGTGACGTTCGTCATGCGGTTTCTCCCGTCCGGACGAGGCGGGCGACCTTCGCGGCGCCGCCGGGCTGGACCAGCTTCAGCACGTCGGCGCGGGCGCCGAAATGTTCCACCATGCCGTCCTTCAGGACCAGCAGCTTGTCGGCGACCGACACGATGGAGGGGCGGTGGGCGACCATCACCACCGTGGCGCCGTCGGCGCGGGCCTGGTTGATGGCGTGCAGCAGCGCCTGCTCCCCCTCGTGGTCGAGGTTGGAGTTCGGCTCGTCCAGCACGATCAGGCGCGGTCGCCCGAACAGGGCGCGGGCCAGCGCGATGCGCTGCCGCTGCCCGCCGGACAGGGCGAAGGCGTTCTCCCCCACCGGCGTGTCGTAGCCGAAGGGCAGGCGGCCGATCATGTCGTGGACGCCGGCCAGACGGGCGGCGCGCACGATCTCCGCCGGGTCGGCCTGGGCCATGCGGGAAATGTTCTCGCCGATGGTGCCGTCCAGCAGGGCGACCGACTGCGGCACGTAGCCGACGTATTTGCCGAAGCTCTCCCGCTCCCACAGGAAGGTGCTGGTGCCGTCCAGGTAGATGCCGCCGGCCGTCGGCTCCCAGATGCCGACCAGCAGGCGGGCGAGCGTCGATTTGCCGGCCCCGGACGGGCCGATGATGCCCAGCACCTCCCCCGGTTCCAGCGCGAAGGACACGCCGCGCAGCACCGGGCGCGACAGGCCCTTGGGCAGGTGGCTGACGCGGTCCACGGCCAGCTTGCCCGACGGCATGGGCAGCGCCATGGTGCCGCGCCGCGTGCCCTCGCCGTTCAGCAGCTCGCGGATGCGCTTGTGCGCGGTCATGGCGCCGACCCACAGGCGCCAGTTGTCCACCAGATGCTCGAAGGGCTGGAGCAGGCGGGCCATCATGATGCCCGTCGCCATCATGCTGCCGGGCGAGGCCTCGTTGCTGATGACCAGCGCCGCACCGGCGGAGATGGCGCCGATCTGGATGATGAGGCGCAGCGCGCGCGAGGCCGACGCCATGCCGCGCGACAGCAGTGTCCCCCGGTCGATCAGCGAGGCCGACCCGCTCTGCGCCGCCTGCCAGCGGCGGGCCAGCGCGGGCAGCATGCCCATGGCCTCGATCGCCTCGGCGTGTCGGACGGCGCTGGCGACGTCGGCGAAGACCTTGCCGGCGGCCTCGTTCGCCTCGGCCATCGGGCGGCGGGTCAGCGCGTCGGTCAGCGCGTTCATGGCGAGCAGCAGAAGCGCGGAGCCGACCGCGATCCAGCCGTAGACCGGGTGCAGGATGAACAGCACGACCAGGAAGATCGGCGTCCACAGAAGCTCCAGCGGGATGGTGACGGCGCTGCCGCTGGCGAAGTTGCGCAGGTCGTTCAGGTCGCGCATGGTCTGGCCGGCGTTGCGCGCCCCGCCGCCCAGCGCGTCCACGATGGCCGCCTCCAGCGCCGGGATGTTGAAGCGGTGCGCGATCACCGCGCCGGAGACGAGGAAGGCGCGCGCGCGGATGAAGTCCAGCACGCCGAACAGCACCAGCCCGCCGACCGCGATGACGGCGAGCATCGTCAGCGTCTCCACGCTGTGGCTGCTCATGACGCGGTCGTAGACCTGCATCGTGTAGAGCGGGACCACGAGCATCAGCAGGTTCACGAAAAAGCTCAGCGCGCCGGCCAGAAGAAGGCCGCGGCCGATCTTCCGGTAGGCTTGGTTCAGCAGCGACCGGTCCATTCCGCTCATTCCAGTTCCTTTTCCTGCCGTCCTTGGTCCGGTGGCACGGGGGTCCCGCGGCGCGGGCGGCGTCCGACGCGGTTGTGGGGACGGTCCGACAGTGCCCGCATGTCTTCCGCTTACGTCCGGGATCGACGTTCAGCGTGTGATAAGTTTGGGGATCCAACCCCTGCGCGCTCGTCCGAAAGGGGTAGGCGGACGGCGCTAAGCCACTGAATGGAAATGGCTATTTCCGCGCGCTGTGGCCCGGGCGCACCGACCCTGGCCCTTTTTCGTAAACTGGTTTTTGGATTGAAGAATGGGCATGCTGCGCTACGGAACACTTGCGCATGCCACCGGAGGTGGTCGCCATCTCTGATGCCGGCGGGCGCATGGCGGAATAATTACTTCTAAAATCTAAGGAATATTAGCGATGAACTCGTCCAAGACCGTTCTGGTCACCGGTGGCGCCGGCTATGTCGGCAGCCATTGCGTGGCGGAATTGCTGGAGCGCGGCTTCGAAGTCGTCGTGTTCGACAACCTGCGCCAGGGGCACCGCGCCGCCGTGCCGGCCGAGGCCGCCTTCGTGGAGGCCGACCTCGCCGACCCCGCCGCGCTGAAGCGCGTGTTCGGCCAGTGGCGCTTCGACGCGGTGTTCCACTTCGCGGCGCTGTCGCTGGTCGGCGAATCGATGCGCGACCCGCATCTGTACCTGCACGGCAACACGGTCAACGCGCTGAACCTGATCCGCGCGACGGTCGAGGCCGGCGTGCGCAAGATGGTCTTCTCCTCCACGGCGAACCTGTTCGGCACGCCGGAGCGGCTGCCCATCGACGAGGACACGGCCATCGATCCCGGCAGCCCCTACGGCGAATCGAAGTTCTTCATCGAACGCGCGCTGCACTGGGCGGACCGCTGCCACGGCCTGCGCTCGGCCTGCCTGCGCTACTTCAACGCGGCGGGCGCGCACCCGAACGGGATGCTGGGCGAGGACCACGAGCCGGAAACCCACCTGATCCCGCTGGTGCTGGACGCCGCCGCCGGCAAGCGCAGCCACATCGAGATCTTCGGCGACGACTACCCCACCCACGACGGCACCTGCGTGCGCGACTACATCCACGTCTGCGACCTCGCCGACGCGCATCTGCGCGTGCTGGACGCGCTGGAGGAGCGGTCGGTCCGCTACAACCTGGGCAACGGCACCGGCTACAGCGTGCGCGAGGTGATCGCGGCCGCCGAGCGCGTGACCGGCCTGACCGTGCCGGTGAAGATCGGTGCGCGCCGCGCCGGCGACCCGGCGGTGCTGATCGCGTCGAGCGACCGCATCCGGACCGAGCTTGGCTGGCAGCCGCGCTTCCCGGACCTGGACAGCATCATCGGCGGGGTGTGGGCGTGGCGCCTGCGCAACCCGAACGGCTACCGCGGCCCGGCCGTGGCGCACGCGGCCGAGTGAGGGAGCGCGGGGGCATGAACACGCAGCGCCAGGACTCGTCCGGCTTACCCGAGGGCTTCGACCTTGCCGAGTATCACGGCGTGGCCCGCCTGATCGAGCGGATGCACCGCCGTTTCCTCGACGTGGTGCGGGCCGGGCTGATGAAGCAGGGGATCGACGACATCGGGCCGGTGCAGGCGCTGATGGTGATGCTGATCGGCGACGACGAGCCGTCGGTCCGCGACGTGATGGAGCGCGGCTACTACCTGGGCTCCAACGCGTCCTACAGCCTGAAGATCCTGGTGGAGGCCGGCTATGTCGACCGCGGGGCGTCCCAGCGCGACCGCCGCACCGCCCGCCTGCGGCTGACCGACAAGGGCCGGATGCTGCGCGAAGAGCTGACCGGCCTGGAGCGCGCGCAGGCCTCCGCCCTGGTGCGCAACGAGGCGGAGGCGGCGGAGCTGAAGGCCGCCTACCGCACGCTGCGCCGGCTCGACCGGATCTGGGGCGACATGGTCCGCTATTCCGACCAGGGGCTCGACTGAGCGAAGGCCCGGACTCCGACTGACAGGCCCCGATGACAGAAGGTCAAGGGCGCGATTCACCAAAGGTGTTGATGACGATGACGGACACCTCCCTTACCGCCCGCGATGTCGAGCGGCTGCTGGCCTCCCCCTCGGCGGAGGCGCGCATCGAAACGATGGCGAAGCTGGTCCACGACCTGGAACAGGGCGGGCTCAGCGAGGCCGAGCGGTCGCTGGCCCTGGAGGTCATGCACTGCTTCGCCGGCGACGCCCAGGTGGCGGTGCGCGAGGCCGTGGCCTGGCAGATCCGCAACAACCCCATGCTGACGGCCGAACTGGCCGAGCGGCTGGTCAAGGACGTGGGCCGGGTGGCCTTCCCGCTGCTGCGCGAGGCCGGGACGCTGGGCGACGACTTGCTGCTGGACGTTCTGGCCGACCCGGACGCGGGCAAGCATCTGGCCATCGCCGGGCGGCGCACGCTGTCGGCGCGGGTCTCCGGCGCCATCGTCGAGACGGGCAATGTCGCGGTGGTGACCACGCTGTTGCGCAATCCGGGGGCGGCGGTGACCGAGGCGTCGCTGCACCGCGCGCTCGACCGCTTCGGGCGCGTCCGCATGGTCAGTGAGGCGGCGGCGACCCGCCCCGGCCTGCCTCTGGCCGTGGTGGAGCGGCTGGTCGCCGTGGTGTCGGACGCGGTGCGGGCGACGCTGGCCCACACGCACGGCCTGTCGCGCGATCTGGTGGAGCGGCTGACCGCGCGCGGGCGCGAGTCCGCCACCATGCGCCTGCTGCGCCCGGCGTTGCGCGGGTCGGAGGATGTGGAGGCGGTGGCCCAGTGGCTGCACGCCAACGGGCGCTTCACCACGGCGCTGCTGTTCCGCGTGCTGTGCGGCGGCGACATCGCGCTGTTCGCCGCCGGGCTGGGCGCCAAGGCCGGCGTTTCGGCCGCCAACGCCCGCCTTCTGGCCTGGGACGACGGGGAACTGGGCCTGCGCGCGGTGCTGAAGCGCGCGTCGGTCGCGGCCATGCTGGTGCCGCCCTTCCAGGTCGCCATCGCCGTCGCCAAACGCATGGAGTATGAGGGCAGCGACAACCGCCGCGAGGACTTCCAGGCCGAGGTCATCGGCGAGTTGTTCGCCACCCTGACCCCCACCAGCGACTGGGCGGTGGACGAGCTGCTGCTTCAGCTGTTCGACGACGCCTCGGACGCGGTGATCGACCGCGCGCTGGAGCAGGCGGGGCTGCCCTTCGCGCCGGTGTGAGGGCTTGCGGTGGGAACGCCTGCCCCCACCCTAGCGTTACAGTTGCTCTGTTCGCCTGAGGTGCGCTTCCTTGGCGATGGCCTGATGGCAACCGCCGTGCTGGCCTGCAAGAACAAGGGACGCAGCCGGGCCTTGGTACCCCGCAACTCGGCGGACCACAGCTCCAGCAGCTCTTCGATGGCGACACCGGACATGGCGCCCCCCCAAAGCCTGGGTCAACAGGTGGGGGCCATTCCATGGCGACTGTAATGTTAAGCCCACGAGTGTCCGGCAAGGATATTGCTTGCACCCGAAGCGCCCCTGTGAGCGCAGCCATACCGTGTCCGCGCAATCGATCCTTCCCCTTTTTCGTCATGCCCGGCCTTGAGCCGGGCATCCACAGCGATTCCGAGACACATCCAGGCCGGCGTGGATGGCCGGGTCAAGCCCGGCCATGACGACGAAAAGAGGTGCGGGCGGTTATCGTTGCCACGATAAGGTGATGAGCAAAAACCTTGCCGGACACTCGTGTGTTAAGCCTGGGCATGACGAAAAAATGGCTGAACGACGAAGAAAGCGCGCGCGTGTCAGCGTGTCAGGCAGACGGCATCAAGGAGAGGTCCGCGCGTAGTCCACGAACCGGTAGGGCAGGCCGTTCTCGTTCTGGAGTGGGCCGGCCGCTGCCTCCGCCCAGCCGGGACCGAGGGGTGGCATCCGGGTGTCGCCGTCCACGTCCTGCTCCACCCAGGTCATGTGGACCGTGTCGGCGATGGGCAGGGTTTCGCGGAAGACCTCCGCCCCGCCGATGACGCAGACCTCCGGCACGGCGCGGTGCCGGCACCAGTCCAGGGCGGAGGGGATGTCGGCGAACCAGACCGCGCCCCAGACCGCACCTGGGACTCGCTCCCCCGCCGGGGCGCTGCGGCTGACCACGAGGTTGTCGCGGCCGGGCAGCGGGCGGCGGGGGAGCGAGTCCCAGGTGCGGCGGCCCATCAGGACGGGCTTGCCGAGCGTCAGTTCCTTGAAGCGCTTCAGATCGCCTGGAAGAGACCAGGGCAGGGCGCCGTTCCGGCCGATCACGCCGTTGCGCGCGGCGGCCACCACCAGACTGATGCGCATGTCCTGCCCCTTTCTGCGGTTCGCTCTGATCCTACGCCGCGCGCATGTGCCGGAGGAAGCCTCCCACCTCGTGGTGCAGCGTGTCCAGTTGGACGCCGAGCTGGCGGGACATCTCCAGCACGTCGCGGGCGGTGGCGCCGCTGCGGGTGGCTGCGCCGGTGACGCCGGTGATGTTGGCCGTCACCTCCTGCGTGCCGCTGGCGGCTTCCTGCACGTTGCGGCTGATCTCGCGGGTGGCGGCCCCCTGCTCCTCGACCGCCGAGGCGATGGAGGTCGCGATCTCGTTCACGCGCAGGATCACCTGGGTCACCCCCTGGATCTCGCTGACCGCTTCGCCGGTCACCGTCTGGATGTTGGAGACCTGCGTGGCGATTTCCTCCGTCGCGCGGGCCGTCTGGTTGGCGAGAGCCTTCACCTCCGACGCCACGACCGCGAAGCCCTTGCCGGCCTCCCCGGCGCGGGCGGCCTCGATGGTGGCGTTCAGGGCCAGCAGGTTGGTCTGGCTGGCAATGTCGTTGATGAGCTGCACGACCGCGCCGATCTTCTGCACCGCCTCGGCCAGACCGCCGACCTTGTCGTTGGCGCGCCCGCTGAGGCCCACCGCCTCCGACGCGATGCGCGAGGATTCGGCGACCTGACGGCTGATCTCCTGGATGGAGCCGGCCAGTTCCTCCGACGCGGCGGCGACGGTCTGCACGTTCGCCGAGGTCTGCTCGGTCGCGGCGGCGACGGAGGTCGCCAGCTGGTCCGTCTGGGCGGCGGCGCGGTTCATCTCCGCGGCGCGCTCCTCCATGGTCGCGGCGGCGTCCGACACAGTGCGGACGACGGCGCCCACGCTCTGTTCGAAGTTCGCGGCCAGCGCCAGCATGGCGTCGTGTTTCTCACGCTCCGACCGCCGGGCAGCCTCGGCCTGTTCGGCCTCAAGCCGCAGCTTCTCCTGGGCGTTGCGCTCGAACACCTGCGCCGCCCGCGCCATGGCGCCGATCTCGTCGCCGCGCCCCGCCTCCGGGAAGCGGATGGACAGGTCTCCGTCGGCCAGCGCCCGCATGTTGGTGGCAAGGCCGCGCAGGACGCGGCTGATGTCGTTGCCGACCCAGGCGATCAGGCCGATGGCCGGCAGCGCCAGCGCCAGGATCACAGCGGCGAGCGTGCGGACCTGATCGAGGAAGGCCGCCCAGATGTCGTCGATGAAGATGCCGCTGCCGATGAAGATGTTCCAAGGCTGGAAGCCCTGGACGTAACCCAGCTTGATCGCCAGATCGGTCCCGCCGATGGTGCGCGGCCAGTCGTATTCCAGCACCCCTTCGCCGCTGGCCCGGACCATCCGGGCGAATTCCACGATCAGGTGGACACCCTTGGTGGTCGTGATGACCTTGGTGTCCGAGCCGACCAGCTTGGCGTTGGGGTGGGCGAAGCCGAAACCGTCCATGGTGTGGGAGAACAGATACTCCTTGCCGCCGGCGTAGCGGATGCTGGTGACGGCGGCCTTGAAGCGGTTCTGTGCCTCCTCGCGGGTCATCTTGCCGGCGGCGGCCTCGGCCTCCAGAGAGGCGGCCAGCGTCACGCCGGTCTCGGTGACGGCGCGCAAGGTGGCCAGCCGGTCCTGGTACATCCGATGGTAATTGAGATAAAGGCCGGCGCCGGCGATGGCAAAAGCCGCAACAGACGCCGCGGCGACAAGGCCCCACAATTTGGCGCGAATTGAAAGTTTCGTCAGGGACATGGCGATCGCTGTCCTTCCCCCGTGCCCGGCACGCGGCAGGTTTTGGGATCTTTTCCTTTGCCGGGATTCCAAAGTCGGACAGAATGATCACAAAGAAAATTTAACGTGGTGTTTACAAACGATTCCTCCGGCGCCCCTGGGGCTGTTTGTCACAGCGGCGCCGGATTCAGGCCAGCAGAGCGGCCAGCACCGCGTTCAGCCGCTGCCGACCCTCGTGCGTCGCGCGCAGGGTCGTGCCGGTGACCTCCAGAAAGCCGCCCCGCACCAGCCGTTCGAGCGCCGCCGCGTCGACCAGCGCGTCGAGGTCGCGGCCCGTCTCCTCCACGAGGCGGGTGCGGGCGACGCCTTCGGTCAGGCGCAGGCCCATCATCAGCAGCTCGGAGCCGCGGGCGTCGCGGTCGACGGGGTCTGGGGTGGCGGCGCCGTGGCCGTCACGCTCCACGCGCTCCAGCCAGATTTCCGGGGCGCGGTGGGCGCGGGTGGCGAACTTCTCGCCGTCCAGCGTCAGGCGGCCGTGCGCGCCGGGGCCGATGCCGACGTAATCGCCATAGCGCCAGTAGGTCAGGTTGTGGCGGCTCTCCTCGCCGGGGCGGGCGTGGTTGGAGATTTCGTAGGCCGCCAGCCCGGCCTTGCCGAGCAGGGACTGCGTCGCCTCGTACAGGTCCCCGGCCAGCTCCTCGTCGGGCAGGACCAGCTCGCCCCGCGCGTGCAGGGGGAAGAAGGCGGTGCCCTCCTCGATGGTCAGCTGGTAGACCGACAGGTGGCCGACGGCGTAATCCAGCGCACGCGTCAGCTCCGCCTCCCACGCCGCGACGGTCTGGCCGGGGCGGGCGTAGATCAGGTCGAAGCTGAAGCGGTCGAAGGTTTTCGCCGCCAGTTCGATGGCGCCGGTGGCCTCCGCCGCGTTGTGCTGGCGGCCGAGGAACTTCAGCGACACGTCGTCCAGCGCCTGGATGCCCAGCGACACGCGGTTGACCCCGGCGGCGCGGAAGGCCCGGAACTTGTCGGCCTCGACGGAGGTCGGGTTGGCCTCCAGCGTCACTTCAAGCCGGTCGGCGACCGGCCAGCGCGCGGCGATGCGCTCCAGCAGGGCGCCGACCGTCGCCGGCTCCATCAGCGAGGGCGTGCCCCCACCGAAGAAGACCGAGGTCACCCGGCGGCCGGGGGTCGAGACCGCGTAATGGTCAAGCTCCCGCAGCAGCGCGGCGCGCCAGCGGTCGTGGTCGATCCGCTCGCGAACATGGCTGTTGAAGTCGCAATAGGGGCACTTCGACTTGCAGAAGGGCCAATGGACGTAGATCCCGAAGCCGGGATCGGGAAATCCGTGATGGGGGGCTATTTGAAGCATCGCTCCACGAGCTGGCGGAAGGCATCGGCCCGGTGGCTCATCTCGTGCTTCTTGGCCGGGTCCATTTCCCCGAATGTGATGTCGTAGCCGTCCGGTTTAAACATCGGATCGTAGCCGAAGCCCTGCTCGCCCTGTGGCGGCCAGACCAGCGTGCCGTAGCAGCGGCCCTCCACCGTCTCCACATGGCCGTCCGGCCAGGCGAGCGACAGCGCGCAGACGAAATAGGCGGAGCGGTCGGACTTGCCCACCAAGCCGTCCTCCACCTTCCGCATCGCCATGCCGAAGTCCTTCGACGGGCCGGCCCAGCGCGCGGAGTAGATGCCGGGGTCGCCGTTCAGCGCCGGCACCACCAGCCCGCTGTCGTCGGCCAGCGCCACATGCCCCGCCTTGGCGGCGGCCAGCGCCTTCAGCTCGGCGTTCGCGACGAAGGTCGTGCCGGTCTCCTCCGGCTCCGGCAGGCCAAGCTCGCCCGCCGAGGTGAAGGTGGCAACGTAGGGGCCGAGCAGGTCGGCGATCTCGCGCACCTTGCCCGTGTTGTGGCTGGCAATGACGAGGGTGTCGCCGGTGAAGCGGCGGGGGGATTGGGTCATGGAGGATGGTCCTCTGATTCCTAAGCGCTTTGCCCCCTCCCTAACCCTCCCCCGCTCTGCGGGAGAGGGGACTGCCGCCGCTTCGCGAGTCCGCCCCTCTCCCGCGAAGCGGGGGAGGGAGGGACCCACGCGCCAGCGTGGGAGGGTGGGGGCAACGGGCGCGGCGCTGTTACTTCGCCCCGATGGCGGCCTTCTGCAACGCCACCAGCTCGTTGATGCCCTTGCGGGCCAGCGCCAGCAGCTCCATGAACTGCGGTTCGGTGAAGGGGCGCTCTTCGGCGGTGCCCTGGATCTCGACGATGCCGCCGTTGCCGGTCAGCACGAAGTTGGCGTCGGCCTGGGCGGTCGAGTCCTCGGCGTAGTCGAGGTCGAGCACGGACGAGCCCTTGTAGATGCCGCAGGACACGGCCGCCACATGGTCGGTCAGCGGGATGGTCTTGATGGCGCCGATGGACAGCAGGTGCTGGAAGGCCAGATGCAGGGCCACGAAGCTGCCGGTGATGGCGGCGGTGCGGGTGCCGCCGTCGGCCTGGATGACGTCGCAGTCGATCTTGATCTGCTTCTCGCCCATGGCCGCGCGGTCGGTGACGGAGCGGAGCGCGCGGCCGATCAGGCGCTGGATCTCCTGCGTGCGGCCGGACTGCTTGCCCTTGGCGGCCTCGCGGTCGGTGCGGCTGTGGGTGGAGCGCGGCAGCATGCCGTATTCCGCCGTCACCCAGCCGAGCCCCGTGTTCTTCAGGAAGCGCGGCACGCCCTCGTCCACGCTGGCGGTGCACAGCACATGCGTGTCGCCGAAGCGCACCATGCAGGACCCCTCGGCGTGCTTGCTGAAGTTCGGCTCTAGGGAAATGGTGCGCAATTGGTCGAGGGCGCGGCCGGAGGGACGCATCGGGCATATCCGCAGGTCTGTTGAAAACGGCCGGCAGGCTAGCGATTGATGCCGCCGCCGTCCAGCGCGCAACCGGGGCGCACGTTGATTCGGGGCGAATACCTGCCTAAATTCGACACGCTCAAGTCACGCAAGCCACCCGGTTCCCGTCCCCGCCATGATGGCCGCGCCATGATCACCGAACTGAACCAACGATCCCGCGAGGTCTTCCGGCTGATCGTCGACGCCTATGTGGCGACCGGCGAGCCGGTGGGATCGCGCACGATCTCGCGCCGGCTCGGCATGGCCCTGTCGCCCGCGACCATCCGCAACGTCATGGCCGACCTGGAGGAGCAGGGGCTGCTCTACGCCCCGCACACCTCGGCCGGCCGCATCCCGACCGAGGCGGGGCTGCGCCTGTTCGTCAACGGCCTTCTGGAGATCGGCTCCCTCTCCGAGGACGAGCGCGAATCGATCGAGGCGAAATGCTCCTCCTCCGGCCGGTCCCTGCAGGACGTGCTGGGCGAGGCGTCGACCATGCTGTCGGGCCTGTCGCACTGCGCCGGCCTCGTCGTGGCGCCCAAGACCGACCGGCCGCTGAAGCACATCGAGTTCGTCTCGCTTGCCCCCGGCCGCGCCCTGGTGGTGCTGGTCAACGAGGACGGGCTGGTCGAGAACCGCGTCATCGAGGTGCCGGTGGGGGTTCCCGCCTCCACGCTCCAG
This sequence comes from Azospirillum mesophilum, assembly GCF_053470405.2. Classification (NCBI taxonomy): domain Bacteria; kingdom Pseudomonadati; phylum Pseudomonadota; class Alphaproteobacteria; order Rhodospirillales; family Azospirillaceae; genus Azospirillum; species Azospirillum mesophilum. The sequence continues at coordinate 141,538 of NZ_JBPXMQ020000009.1, read as the reverse complement.
ATGGTGTCCAACTTCCTCAGCGCGAAGCTGGTCGGCCGCACGCTGGACGAGGCGCGTCAGGCCGTGCTGCGCGAGATCGAGGAGCAGAAGACCGAGCTGGACGAATTGTCGCGCCGAGTCGTCGCGGCCGGCCTCGCCACCTGGGCGGGCAGCGGCGGCCAGAGCGGCGGCCAGCTGATCGTGCGCGGCCAGGCCAAGCTGCTGGAGGACGTCACCGCTTTGTCGGACCTGGAGCGCGTCCGCTCCCTGTTCGAGGCGCTGGAGACCAAGGAGACCATGCTGCGCCTGCTGGACGCCACCGGCCAGGGCGACGGGGTGCAGATCTTCATCGGCGCCGAGAACGTGCTGTTCAACCATTCCGGCTGTTCGCTGATCATCTCGCCGTTCCAGAACAGCCGCGAGCAGGTCATCGGCGCCATCGGGGTGATCGGCCCGACCCGCATCAATTATGCGCGCATCATCCCGCTTGTGGATTATACAGCCAAGGTCATCAGCCGGCTCGTCGGGTGACGACGCCGGCCGGGGGCCGCTTCCCCACGCTTCGAACGACCAGAAGACGACAACGAGAGAGCCATGAGCGAAGAGCAGAACAAGCCCGCCGAAGCCGAGGTGGAGCAGACCGAAGCCGCCAATGGTCAGGCCGCCAACGGGCAGGCCGCCGATGTCGCCCCGCCCGAGGAGCGCGTGGCCCAGCTGGAGGCGGAGGTCGCCAGCCTGAAGGACCAGCTTCTGCGCCAGATGGCCGAGGTGGAGAACACCCGCCGCCGCGCCCAGCGCGACCGCGAGGACGCCAGCAAGTTCGCCGTGTCCAGCTTCGCCAAGGAGCTGGTGACCGTGGCCGACAACCTGCGCCGCGCGCTGGAGGCCGTGCCGGCCGAGGGCCGCGAGAACGACGAGATGCTGAAGAGCCTCGCCGTCGGCGTCGAGGCGACCGAGCGCCAGCTGATCTCGGCCTTCGAGCGCGCCGGCATCAAGAAGATCGACCCGACCGGCGAGCTGTTCGACCCGAACTTCCATCAGGTCATGTTCGAGATCGAGAACACCGGCAAGTCCGCCGGCACCGTCGTGCAGGTGCTCCAGCCCGGCTACACCATCCACGGCCGCCTGCTGCGCGAGGCCATGGTGGGCGTCGCCAAGGCCGGCCCGAACGAGGCCGGCGGCCAGCACGTCGACACCAAGGCGTAACGCCATTTTGGGGGCGTAACCGCCGTCTCATCGCGTTCGTCGCGCAGCGGTTCATGGCCGAATGGGGCCGCTGCGCGACGCCTTGCCGCATCTCTTGCACATCCGGGTATTGACGGCATGCCGTAAGATGCCTAAGCGATATCTCGCATTTGCGAGATTTTTCCTGGCATCAGTTCCATAGGGACCGGACCCGTGCCCAAGAGCATCCTGACCGTCGACGATTCCAAGACCATCCGCGACATGGTCGCCTTCACGCTGCAGAAGGCGGGCTATGCCGTGTCCGAAGCCGGCGACGGGGCGGCGGGGCTGGCGCTTGTCAACAAGCAGAAGTTCGACTGCATCATCACCGACCTGAACATGCCGGGCATGGACGGTCTGGCCCTGACCAAGGCGATCCGCGGCAGCGCGCTCAACCGCGCGACCCCCGTCCTGCTGCTGACCACCGAGGCCGACCCCGCCAAGAAGACCGCCGGCCGTGAAGCCGGCGCCACCGGCTGGCTGGTGAAGCCGTTCAACCCGGACAAGCTGGTCGAAACCGTGAAGAAGGTCTGCCCGTAAGGCGCTGCATGGCCTCCCTCTCCCGGCGGAGCCGGGCGAGGGAGGCCATGCAGCGCCCACGCGCCTAGCTAATCCGGCAGCCCCAGCAGGTGGAAGCTTTCCTCCAGCTGCGCGCTCATGGGCAGGTCGAGGCGTTCGCCGGACGGCAGGCGGCGCAGGAACCAGCGCGTGTAGATTTCCAGGATGTCCCGGCTTTCGGCCAGGCGCGTGAAGGTCCGGTCGACGACCTCCGCGAAGGCCGGGTCGTTCTTGCGGTACATCAGCCCGTACGGGTCGTAGGACAGATACTCGCCGACGATCCGGAACGCCCCCCGCTGGTCCAGCTTGGTCAGCAGGCCGTACAGCAGAACCTCGTCGGTGGCGAAGGCGTCGGCGCCGCCCTCGGCCAGGGTGGCGAAGGCGCGGTCGTGGTCCGGCGCCGTGACCAGCTTGGTGTCCAGCTTCTGCCGCTCGATCAGCCGGCGCAGGGCGGCCTCGTTCGTGGTTCCCTGGGTCACCACGACGGTCCGGCCGCGCAGGTCCTGGCTGGTGGAAATGGGGCTCCCCTGCGGGACGAGCAGCCGCGTGCCGCTGACGAAGATCATGGGTGAGAAGGCGACCTGCTTCTGCCGGGCGTGGTTGTTGGTGGTCACGCCGCATTCCAGGTCGATGCTGCCGTCCAGCAGGGCGGGGATGCGGGTTTCCGCCGTCACGGGGTGGTAGGCGACCGCGAGGTCGCGGCCCAGCTCGGACGCCGCCTCCTCGACCACGGCGCGGCAGAGGTCCAGGGAATAGCCGGTCGGCTGCCCCCGCGCGTCGCGGTAGGCGAAGGGGAAGGCGTTCTCCCGGTAGCCCAGCACGATCCGCCCGCTGTCGTGCAGCTTGCGCAGCGTGCCGGTCAGCTCCTGCGCGGACGCCGGGGCGGCCGGAGCCGCCGCGACCGCCAGGAGAACCGCCCCGAGAACTCCGAGAACCAGCGCGCGCCGCATCGCCGTTACTCCCTGTCCGGTCATACTCTGCCGGTCAGCCGATATCCCGAACCGTGGCCGGATCCTCGACCGGCTGCGTCCCGACGCCCAGCTCGCCTTCCCACTTCGCCACGACGGCGGTCGCCAGGCTGTTGCCCAGGACATTGGTGGCGGAGCGCGCCATGTCCAGGAACTGGTCGATGCCCATGATCAGCAGCAGCCCGGCCTCCGGCACGTTGAAGGTCGCCAGCGTCGCCGCGATCACCACCAGCGAGGCGCGCGGCACGCCGGCCATGCCCTTGCTGGTGACCATCAGGATCAGCAGCATGGTCAGCTGCTGCCCCAGCGTCAGCTCGATCCCGTAGGCCTGCGCGATGAAGATCGTCGCGAAGGTGCAGTACATCATCGAGCCGTCGAGGTTGAACGAATAGCCCAGCGGCAGGACGAAGCCGATGATGCGCTCGCTGACCGGCAGCTTCTCCAGCTCCTCCATGGTGCGGGGGTAGGCGGCCTCGCTGCTGGCCGTGCTGAAGGCCAGCAGGATCGGGTCCTTGATCAGCCGGATCAGCGTGAACAGTGTGCCGCCCAGGAACAGGAAGCCGATGGTGCACAGCACCAGCCACAGGATGGCGATGCTGAGGTAGAACTCCACCATGAACTTGCCGTAGGTGACGATGACGCCCAGCCCCTGCGTGGCGACGATGGAGGCCATGGCCGCGAACACCGCCAGCGGCGCGAAGCGCATCACATAGTCGGTGATGCGCAGCACGATGTGCGACAACTCCTCGATCCAGCGGACGACGATCTCCGACTTGTCCACCGCCCCGGCGGCGACGCCGAAGAAGATGGCGAAGACGACGATCTGCAGGATCTCGTTGGTCGCCATCGCCTCGAAGATGCTGCGCGGGACGAGGTGGGTGACGAACTCCTTCAACGACAGGGAGGCCGTCTTCAGGTTGGTCGCCGCCCCCGGATCGGGCAGCGGCAGGTCCAGCCCCTCGCCGGGCCGCAGCAGGTTGACCATGACGAGGCCGAGCAGCAGCGACACCAGCGACGCCGCGACGAACCAGCTCATCGCCTTCAACCCGATCCGGCCGACCGCCCCGCTGTCGCGCATGTGCGCGATGCCCGCCACCAGCGTGGAGAAGACCAGCGGCGCGATGATCATCTTGATCAGCCGCAGGAAGATGTCGGTGATCAGCGCGATGTAGCCGGCGATGGCCTTCGCCGTCGGCTCGTCCGGGGCCAGGCTGTTGACGGCGTAGCCGACGACGATGCCCAGGAGCATGCCGGCGATGATGTATCCCGTAAGCCGCTGCGACCGCATGGAACGACCTCCCCCCTTTGGATGCCTTGACCGCGCCGGGCCGCACATCCAACAGGCGAAATCCGTAGTTCGTCGCAACGACGTCAGGCTTCTTTGAGCGGCCTCCGCCACAGGTCGCGGGAGGCCAGCAGGGCGCCGCCGACGATCAGCACGGCGGCGGCCAGCAGCGGCCAGGACAGTTCCTCGGCCCCCAGCAGGATCACGAAGGCCGCCCCCAGCAGCGGCTCCCCATAGGCGAGCACGCCCAGCACCTGGATGTCGCCGCGCTTCACGCCGTGGTCCCACAGGAAGGTCGCCAGCCCGGCCGGCAGCAGACCCAGCGCCAGGATGACGGCAAGCTCGGCGCCCGTGGGCGTCACCCAGTCCTCGAACAGGCCGTGCCCAAGCCCCGCGACGACGGCCGCCCCGGCGCAGTAGGCCCCGACCGCGCTGGTCGGCACGGCGGGGAAGGTCCGGCTTGCCAGGGAATAGCTGGCCCAGATCACCGCCGCCGCGACGGCGGCCAGCAGGTGCAGCGGGTCGGCCCCGCTCATTCCGCCCAATTCTCCCCAAGCGTCGCGTGCCACCAGCCCCAGGGAGCCGGCCAGCCCCAGCAGCACGCCCGCGACGTGCCACCAGCGCAACCGTTCCCCCGGCAGAAGGGCGGAGCCGAACACGATCAGCAGCGGCGTGAAGCCCAGCATCAGCGCCGCCTGAGCCGGCGGGGCCGTCTGCACTGCGTGGTACAGGCAGACGTGGAACCCCAGCAGGCACAGCACGCTGACCGCCCAGGCCCGCAGCGGCAGCCGCCGCAGCGTCGTCCCCATGCCCCGCCGCATCAGAAACGGAAGCACGCCGAGAGCCGTCGCGGCGAAGCCCAGGAAGGCGATCTGGAAGGGCGGGATGCGCTGCACCCCGGTGACCAGCGCCGATTCCACCGCCCACAGCAGCACGGCCCCGCCACCCACGGCGGTGGCGAGTCTCCGGGATCGAGCGCCTCCCATTTAAACCCGGCCCATTCAGTCGCTGCTCAGCCGGCGGCCGCAGGCCTCGATCCGGTCCAGCAGGGCCAGCAGGTCCGCCGGCTCGGTGCGCGGGTTCAGCAGGGTCACCTTCAGGCAGTTGCGCCCGTCGATGCGCGTGTGGCCCAGCACGGCCTCCCCGGCGCGGAACAGCGCCTTGGGGATGGCGTCGTTCAGCGCCTCGTCCAGCACCGCCCCGCCGCCGGAGACGTAGCGGAACACCACGCAGCCGTAGTCCGGCCGGTGCAGCGGTTCGAAGCGCGCGTCCCCGGCGAGATGCCCTGCGAACCAGCCGGCCAGCTCCACCGTGCGGTCGATCATGGCGGCGAAGCGCTCCGCCCCCACCAGCTGGAAGGTCAGCCACAGCTTCAGCGAGTCGAACCGCCGCGTCGTGGAGATCGACCAGTTGACGAGGTCGGGGAAGCCCTCCGCGTCGTGGTCCTCGGGGTTCAGATACTCGGCGTTGATGCGGACCAGCTCGAAATGCCGGCGGTCGGCCAGCAGGAAGGCGCTGCAACTGATCGGCTGGTAGAAGGCCTTGTGGAAATCGACCGAGATGGAATCCGCCCGCCCGATGCCCGCCAGCTTGGCGCGGTGCGTGGGCGACAGCAGCAGAGCCCCGCCATAGGCGGCGTCCACATGCAGCCACAGCCCCTCGCGCGCCGCGATGTCGGCGATGCGGTCCAGCGGCGGGATCGCGCCGAAGTCGGTGGTGCCGGCGGTGGTGACGATGGCGAAGGGCAGGTTACCCTCCGCCCGCACCCGCGCGATGGCCGCCTCCAGCGCCTCCGGGTTCGTGCGGTAGTTGTCGTCGGCATCGACCGGCACCACCGCGTCCTCGCCCAGGCCAAGCTGGATCGCCGACTTCGCCACGCTGAAATGCGCGAAGCGGGAGCACAGGATGCGCAGCCGCCGGAACTCCGGATGCAGGCCGCTCCGCCGCGTCGCGTGGCCCCAGTGCCGCTGCGAGAAGGCGTCGCGCGCCAGCAGCAGCCCCATGTAGTTCGACTGCGTGCCGCCGCTGGTGAAGGTCGCTCCGGCCTCCTGCGGCAGCCCGGCCAGCCGGCACAGCCACTCGGCCATGCGCTGCTCCAGCAGGGTCGCCGCCGCTGCCTGGTCGAAGCTGTCCATGGACTGGTTCAGCGCGCCGACCACCGTCTCCGCCGCCACGCCGGGCAGCAGGACGGGGCAGTGCAGGTGCGCCGCCGTGTGCGGGTGCCAGACGGCGACCGAATGGCGGACGATGCGGCCGAGCGCCTCCATCGCCTGATCCAGCGACCGCGCCCCGGCCGGCAGCATCTCCGGCTCGATCACGGCGCCCAGATCCCGCGCGTCGCCGCCCGCGTAGGCCCCGGCCGGCAGGTTGCGTTCCAGCGTGTCCATGACCGCCGCCGTCAGGCGGCGCCACTGCTCCAGGCTGGCCGGGTCATTCGCGAAAAAATCGGTCTTGAACATAGTTTTCTCAGGCATGAGCGGTCACCGCCACGTCCTCGCAGGCCGCCTCGATGATCGCCGACACCGTGTCCACCTCGTCCGGCGTGATGGTCAGCGGGGGCAGCAGGCGCATCACGGCGCCGTGGCGCCCGCCCAGCTCCACGATCAGCCCGCGCTTGAAGCAGGCCGCCTGGAGCGCCTTCGCCGTCGCCCCGTCGCCGAGCGGACGGCCCACACGGTCGCCCTGGTCGGGGGAGATGATCTCCATGCCGATCATCAGCCCGCGCCCGCGCACGTCGCCGATGAAGGCGTGCTTGTCCTTCAGCGCGTGCAGCCGCTCCATGAAGCGGCCGCCCATCGCGGCGGCATGGCTGGGGATGTCGTTCTCCTGCAAATAGCGCAGGGTCGCCAGACCGGCGGCCATGGCGAGCTGGTTGCCGCGGAAAGTGCCCGTGTGCGCGCCCGGCTGCCACAGGTCCAGGTCGCGGTGATAGACGATGACCGCCAGCGGCAGGCTGCCGCCGATGGCCTTGGACAGCACCAGCACATCCGGCACGACGCCCGCGTGCTCGAAGGCGTACAGCTTGCCCGTGCGGCCCCAGCCCGTCTGCACCTCGTCCAGGACCAGCGCGGCGCCGCTGTCCTTGGCGAGCTTGGCGACGGAGCGCAGCCACGCGTCGTCGGCGGGGATCACGCCGCCTTCGCCCTGCACCGGCTCCAGGATCATGCCGGCGACGGGCGGCAGGCCGCTTTCCGGGTCGTCCAGCAGGTTTTCGGCGAAATGCGCGCAGGGCGGGCGGCCGTTGGCGGTGCGGGCGGCGTGGCAGCCCTCCGCCCCCACCGGGCAGCGGTAGCAATAGGAATAGGGCAGGAAATGCGCGTCGCCCATCAGGCCGGGCACCGCCGCCTTCGGCCCCCGGTTGCCCATCAGCGCCAGCGCGCCCTGCGTGTGCCCGTGGTAGCCGCCGGAGAAGCCGATGATCCCGCGCTTGCCCGTCGCGGTCTTCACGAGCTTCAGCGCCGCCTCCACCGCGTCCGACCCGGAGGGCGAGCAGAAATGGACGCGCGCGTTGTCGCGCAGCGGGGCGGGCAGGGTGGCGAACAGCGCCTCGACGAAGGAGTCCTTGACCGGCGTGGTCAGGTCCAGCGTGTGGAGCGGCCGCCCGGCCTCCAGATGCTCCCGGATCGCATCCACGACCACCGGGTGGTTGTGCCCGAGCGCCAGCGTCCCGGCCCCGCACAGGCAGTCCAGGAACACCCGGCCGTCCACATCGGTGATGTGGATGCCCTTGGCCTTGTCAATCGCGATGGGAAGCTTTCTGGGATAAGTCCGGGCGTTGGACTCATAGTTGCGCTGGGATTCCAGATATTCGCTTGCACTCTTGCGGAAAGACACGAGCCGCTCCAGGAGTTATTTGCGCTGTGCAGGATGGCGGCGTTCATAGATTGGCTAATCATGGGTACACAACAGGAAAATGGCTTCTGCCCTAAATTTAATATTTACGCTGTGTAATAGTTGGGAGTGCGGGGCGGTGGACTCCTGGCTGACGCAAGAATCGGTCGCCAGCGAGTCACAAAGGAACAAAGTACAGACGATCAAAAGGAGTGAGGGGGGTATGTCAGCGCCGGTGGAAACTCACGCTCCCACCGTGAACGCGGCCACCGTGTCCTCCATTGCCCGGCCCAGCTCGTTCATGAGGGTGAGCGCTTCGGCCGGTTCCGCCTTTTCGATGGCGCGGGCGAGGTCGCCCAGGCGCTTGGCGCCGACGTTCCAGGCCAGCCCTTTCAGCGTGTGGGCGGCGCGGCCGGGATCCTCGCCGCCGGCCAGAGCGTCGGCGATCGAGCGCATCTGCTCGGCGGCGATGCGCTCGAACTGCTCCGCCGCCTCGCGCCAGCCCTTGGGGCCGAGCGCTTCCACGACGCTGTCCATCTGCGCGCGGTCGATCAGGTCGCCGGCCGGCGTCGCCGCTTTCGGGCGCCCGGTGTCCTTGCGCACCCCGTCACCGTGGAGTCCGAGCACGGCGGCCATTTCGGCGAACAGCGCGGCGGGGCGGATCGGCTTGGCGACGAACCCGTTCATGCCCGCAGCCGTGCATTCCGGGCGGGAGCTGCCGGAGGCGTGCGCCGTCAGCGCGATCACCGGCACCTGACCCGAGGGACCCGGCAGTTCGCGGATCAGGCGGGTCGCGGTCAGGCCGTCCATTCCCGGCATCTGGATGTCCATCAGCACGAGGTCGAACGGCTCCCGCTCCGCCATTCCGACGGCTTCGGCGCCGTCCGCCGCGGCGACGAACGTGTGCCCGGCGCGCCGCAGCATGGCGCAGACGATCTCGCGGTTCACCGGGTTGTCGTCCACGGCCAGCACATGCAGCGGGCCGAGCGCGGCCCGCGCCGCCGCATCGTCGGCCGGGTCCGCCGTCTCGGACGGCAGGGCCGCCGGGTCGCCCGGCGCGCAGGCGATGGTGAACTGGAACAGGCTGCCCCGGCCGGGCTCGCTCGTCACGCCGATGCCGCCGCCGAGCAGGCTGGACAGCTCCTTGCAGATGGCCAGCCCCAGGCCGGTGCCGCCGTAGCGGCGGGTGATGGAGCTGTCGGCCTGGGTGAAGCGCTCGAACAGGTGGGGCAGGGCGTCGGGCGCGATGCCGATGCCGGTGTCCTCCACCTCGAACTCCAGCAGGAAGCGCCCGTCCGGCAGGTCGCCGCCGCGCCGCGCCCGGACGGCGACGTGGCCCGCGCTGGTGAACTTGATCGCGTTGCCGACGAGGTTGAACAGGATCTGCCGCAGCCGCGCCGGGTCGGTGACCACGGCGTCCGGCACCGAGGGCAGCATCCGGCTGGACAGCGACAGCCCCTTCTCGTCGGCGGTCGGCCGGAACACGCCGAGCACCGCCTCCGCGATGCGGGCGGGGGAGCAGGTTTCCTCCTCGATGGCGATGCGCCCGGCCTCCAGCTTGGAGAAGTCCAGGATGTCGTCGAGCAGCCGCAGCAGGCTCTCCGCCGAGTGGCGGGCGATGCCGGCCAGCCGCCGTTCCTCCGCCCCCAGCTCGCCGCCGCCCAGCAGGGTCAGCGTGCCCAGAACGCCGTTCATGGGGGTGCGGATCTCGTGGCTGATGGTCGCCAGGAACTCGCTCTTCATGCGGTTGGCGTGTTCGGCGCTGTCGCGCGCCCGGCGCAGGTCGGCCTCGATCCGCTTGGCCTGGGTGACGTCGCGGAAGACGCCGATGAAATGCTCCTGCCCGCCGACGCGCCAGCTCGACAGGGCGATCTCCGTGGGGATCAGGGTGCCGTCGGCGTGCCGGATCGCCACCTCGCGGATCACGCCGACCGGCCGGCCGCGGCCGCTGGCGCGGTAGGCCTGGAACAGGGCGTCGTGGCCGGCGGCCTGCGGATCGGGCATCAGGACGGACACGTTCCGGCCGATCACCGCCGCCTCGGCATGGCCGAACAAGGCCTCGGCCGCGGGGTTGAAGCCGGTGATGACGGCCCGGTGGTCGGTCACGACGATCGGCTGGCCCACCGCCGCGAACATGGCGCGGTAGCGCTGCTCGCTGTCGGCCAGCGACCGTTCGGCCCGCCGCCGCTCCGTCACGTCAGCGCCCGAGCCGCGATAGCCGGCGAAGCGCCCGTCCTCGCCGATGACCGGCCTGCCGCTGACCGACCAGACGCGGATGCCGCCGTCCGCCGCCCGGACCGCGAATTCGAAGCCGCGGAAGGCGTGCTGTTCCTCCAGGCAGCGGCGGTGCGTCTCCCACCATTCCTCGTCGCCCGGTTCGCGCAGGGCAATCTCGTCCCAGCGCCGGCCGCGCAACGCTTCCCGGTCACCGCCCGCGCCGTCGAAGCCGCCGGACAGCTCGGCGACGCGCAGGTCGGCGTCCATTTCCCAGAACCAGTCGGACGCGGTCTCCGCGATGTCGCGCAGCCGCTCCCGGCTGGTGCGCAGGTCGCGGGCCGTCTCGTCCAGCTCCGCGTGGGCATGGGCCTGCGCCCGGTTCTGCCAGGTCACCAGCAGCGCCATGGCGAGCAGCAGCGCGGTCGCCGCCGCCGCCCCGGCCATGGTGATGCGCTGGCGCGCCCAGGTCTCGGCCATGAACTCGGCCTCGGCGAAGCCGGCGATGACGACCAGCGGATAGCTGTCCAGGCTGCGGAAGCTCATCAGCCGCGTCACGCCGTCCACGGGGCTGGTGTTGCGCAGGAAGCCGTCGCCCTGCGCCAGGGCGGCGGCGTGGACGGCCGACCCGGACACGTCCTGCCCGATGATTTTGTCGTTCATCACGCTGCGCGCGCGCAGGATGCCGTCGCGGCCGATGATGGCGACGATGCCCTGCCGGCCGACGTCCAGGTCGTCGAAGATCCGGCTGAAGTAGAAGGGGTCGAGCGAGGCGACGATCATCCCGCCGAATCCGCCGTCCGGCGCGGTGACCTTGCGGCTCAGCTGGATCGACCATTTGCCGGAGGCCCGGCCGAACACCGGGCGGCTGATGAACAGTCCCTGCACGGTGCCGTCCCGGTGCACCCGGAAATGCTCGCGGTCGGCCACATTCACCTTGGCCGGGGCGTCGTCCACGCTGGTCTGGATCAGGTCGCCGGCGCCGTCCGCGTAGGCGAGCTGAAGGAGCAGGTCGGAATCCAGCGTCGCGTTCTTCATCACCTCGCGCAGCAGCGCGCTACGCCCGCCCAGCCGCGAGAGGTCGTAGCCGACGTAGTTCAGGATGCGGTCGGCCCCGGCGATGGCGCGGGTCGTCTGCTCCGCGATGATGTGGGCGAGGTTGCCGGTGTCGCGCTGCGCCCGCTGGATGGCGTCGCGCCGGTCGCGCTCGGTCAGCGTGACGGCGGCGGTCCAGGCCGAGGCGGCGAGGACGAGCGTCGCCAGCCACACCCCGGTGACCAGAGCCTTCGAGCGGCGCGCGTAGGCGCGGTGCCCCGGATCGCGCGGCGTCACCGCGTGGGGAGGCAACTTCATGGATGGCGTCCGGTCACGGCGTCTCGATGTCGTCGGGGTCGGGATTGTCGCGGTGGATCGCCACGGCGTCGTCCCAGCATTGCAGGAAGGCGTCGACGCAGGCCGGATCGAAGTGCGTTCCGCGGTGGGCCAGCAGGAAGGCCTTCGCCTCCTCCAGCGGCCAGGGCCGCTTGTAGGGGCGCGCGGTGGTCAGCGCGTCGAAGACGTCGGCGACGGCGACGATGCGGCAAGCCAGCGGGATGGCTTCCCCCTTTAGGCCGGCGGGATAGCCGGTGCCGTCGAACTTCTCGTGGTGGGCCAGCGCGATTTCCGCCGCCTGGTTGATCAGCGGATGCTCGCTGCCCTGCAGGACGGAATGGCCGATCACGGTGTGCTGGCGCATCACCTCCATCTCGGCCGCCGTCAGCCGGCCGGGCTTCAGCAGGATGGCGTCGGGGATGCCGATCTTGCCGATGTCGTGCATGGGGGCGGCCTGGGCGATCCGGTCGCACTCGTCCGGGTCCAGCCCAAGCCGGACGGCGATCAGGCGGGAGTAGTTGGCCATCCGCTCGATGTGCATGCCGGTTTCCGGGTCGCGGAACTCCGCGGCGCGGGCCAGCCGGCCGACCAGTTCCAGCGCCTGCTGGCGCAACTGCGCGGTCGCCTCCTCGACGCGGTCGCGCAGCATGGCCGCGTGCTCGCTCAGCATCCGCTGGCCCATGCGCAGCCGCAGCAGGTTCTGCGCCCGCGCCAGAAGCTCCGGCACGACGATGGGCTTGTTCAGGAAGTCGGTGCAGCCGTTCTCCAACGCCGCCACCCGCAGCTTCACGGAGGTGTCGGCCGTGATCATGACCACGGGCACGTCGGCCAGATGGCGCTGCGCGCGGATGCGCGTCAGCATGCCCATGCCGTCCAGGTCGGGCATGATCTGGTCGATCAGGATCAGGTCCGGCGTGTTCTGGTCCAGCCAGTCCAAAGCTTCCAAGGGATTCGCCATGCCGATCGGGTCGGCGTCGTCGATGCGCCGGATCACCGCGCTCGTGATGAACAAGGTGCTTGGATCATCATCGACGATAACAACCTGCATATGTGCCCCCAGCGGACGGACGACCGTCCGGCGAATGTCTACAAAAGCATACGTGGCTATTTATTAATTTTCATCGCATGCCTGTTTCCCCCGCCTGCGGCTTATTCGTGCTAAAGGACGGTGGTCCTTGCCGCGAGACGTTCGGCCTTCCCCTGGAACACCGCCCGCCAGCATGAGCCCCAGCAGCATGAACCGCCTTCCCTCCCGCCCCGCGCCGGGCGCCATTCCCGCGACACCGGCCGGCCGCGTCCGCGACACGCTGGACGCGGCGGAGGAGGCCTTTGCCGCCAACACCAAGCGGGCGATCAAGGCCGACACCGACGACTTCATCCGCTGGTGCATCGCCACGGGTCGGGAGTCGCTGCCCGCCGCGCCGGACACCGTGGTCGCCTATCTGGAGGATCTCGCCGCGCGCACCAACCCGCGCACGGCCAAGCCGCTGACCTACGCCACGCTGGCGCGCCGCCTGTCCTCGCTGGCGTGGCTGCACCGGGTGCACCACCACCCCGACCCGACCAAGACCGCGCCCGTGCAGCTGAAGATGAAGGCGCTGGCGCGGCGCAAGGGCACCCGCCAATCCCAGGCGCTGGGCCTTGGCCGGGCGGAGCTGGACCTGATCCTGGCGGAGATCGCCGACGGCCCTCTTCTGGAGGATTTGCGCGACGCCGCCCTGCTGGCCGTCGGCTACGACGCCCTGCTGCGGCGGAGCGAGCTGGTGTCCCTGCGGCTGGAGGACGTGAAGATCGAGGCCGACGGCTCCGGCCTGATTTATCTGGCGCGGTCGAAGACCGACCAGGAAGGGCAGGGGCACTATGGATGGCTGGCCCCCGACACCGTGCGCCGGGTGCGCGACTGGATGGAGGCGCGCTCCGACGCGCTGGGCGGGGAGGAGCGGCGGACCCGGCAGGCGCTGCGCGACCTTGCCGCGGCGCTGCGGGAGGGGCGGGTGCTGAACGCCACACGGCGCCGGCAGACGCTGGAGCGCAAGCTCGCCCGGCTGGAAGGGGCGGCCGAGGCGCTGTGGCTTCAGGTGGGGCAGGGCGGCGCCGTGCTGGGGCCGCTGGCCGTGCAGGGGCCGGATCCGGGCCGGCGCCTGTCGGAGATCTTCAAGCGCCGCGCCGAGGCGGCGGGGCTGGACCCGGCGCTGGTGTCCGGCCATTCGCTGCGCGTGGGCGCCGCCCAGGACCTGACCGCGGCGGGCTTCGGCCTGCCGGCCATCCAGCAGGCGGGCCGCTGGAAAAGCCCGACCATGCCGGCGCGCTACGCCGAGAAGATCGTGCCCAGGCAGGGGGCCATGGCCCAGCTCGCCCACAAGCAGGGACGGCGCTGAGGGCGGGGCCGGTGGTCAGAAGGTGCCGTTGAACATGATGCCGAGCACGCTCTGGCCGCCGCCGCCGAAGGCTTGCGCGGCCTGGGAGCCGCCGTTCAGCATGTCCACCAGCGCCAGGGTCGAGGAGGGCATCTGGAACGGGTTGTCGCTGGGCTGCGCCGCCTTGGCGATGGTGTCGTAGTCCTGCGAGTAGCCGCTGCCCTGGCTGAGCTGGATCGCGTAGTTCAGCGGCTGCTTGGCGTCCACGTCGCCGGTGCGCGTCACCCGGATCGCGTAGGAGCCGGCCTGCAGGTCGTAGTCTCCCTGCTGCATCTGCTTGAACGCTTCATAGGCGTCGCCCGCGTTCGGGTCGCTGTCGGCCAGCACGAGCCCGTAGGTGCTCAGCATCTGGACGCGGCTGCCGTCGTCGCCGACCTTGCCGAGCGTGATGGGGCCGGACGAGGTGACGCGGAACTTGAAGAAATCGGCCGGGTCGTTGGCCTGCAACTGGCTGACGACGTTCAGGCGGCTGGTGTTGTTGACCAGGATGCCGATGTCGGTGGCGAAGCCCTGGGTGTGTATGGTGGACTTGTCCACCGTCTTCTGGAAGTCCTGGACGTTGTCCGATGCCTGCGGCGCGGCGGCTTGCGCCTGGATGTTCTTGACCGCGTTGTCGATGGACTGCTGAAGCGAGGCGACCATGTCCTGCGGCGACGGCAATCCGGAAGACGAAAGCGCATCCATGGCGCACCTCCTCCCGAAGGTCACACATGCTGAAGAGCTACGCTTCGATTTGACCCCCAAGCATCAGCTTGGGGCAAATGAACATCCCTTCATGAATGGCTTTTCATCGAATGCCTGTTCATCGGGCGCCCGTTCGTCGAGCTCCTGTCGCGAGGCGCCGGACCCGTCCCGGCTGCGGGCGGCGGCGAGGGCTCCGGGAGCCCTCCGCCGTCCGGCGTCAGCGCGCGGGGGTCAGGCCGCCGTGGGCCGCGTCGCCGCGGTGGGTGAAGGCGGCGATAATGCGGCGGACCAGCGAGCGCAGGAAGGCGGCGCGCAGTTCCTCCGCCTCGCGGCGGATGTCGCGGAGTTCCTTGGTGGTCGGACGGGACGCAAAGGTCGGGTGATCGGTGCTCATGATGCTCTCCAGGCGTCCTGGGACGCCGAAATTCAGTCCAGGCGTCCTGGGACGCCGAAATTCAGTTGAACAGGAAGCTTTCGTTGGCCGTGTCGGTGATGGCCTTCCAGTCGATCCGGGCCGGCACCGGCTGCGGCTTCACGTCCGCGACCACGGCGGCGCTGGCGGCGGCGGCCAGCAGCGAGACCAGGGCGACACCGCTGGTGACGATGAGGCGGGCCAGGGAATGGTTCTTCTTCATGGTGTTCGTTCTCCACGACGGGGTGGGCGCCGGCACGGCGTTCAAGACCGCCAGCATTTGTTGAAAGAATGATGGCATCGGATGTGCGAAAGACGACGCGCTGAAAACGCATGGCTTCCATAACTATGGTGCGCTGCAATATCTTATGATCTGGCGCCATCATCAATGAACGCCAAGTCATCGCAGCGCTGTTAAAGAGATCGTCGCAGCGCTGTTATGGACGCGATCTACGGGACGCGATGAGGGATTGTCTTTCATTTCCGCCGAAACGATCCGGCCCCGATCGATTTGCCGTGCAAATCTACCCCTTTCCCAGCGGGGCTGGGCGAGGGGGTTCAGCGCTCAGGGCAATCGCATTTGGAGTTTTAACCCTCTCCCCTCTGGGGAGAGGGTGGCCCGGAGGGCCTCTCGCGCCAACGAAGTTTGCGCTGACGGCGTCAGGCGAAGCGGAGCTTCGCCGAGAGCCGGTGAGGGGGTTGTGCATGGCGGAAGGTCCGGCAAAAGCGCACCCCCCTCACCCTAACCCTCTCCCCGGAGGGGAGAGGAAATTGAAGTGCGATTGCCCTGGTTCAGCGCTCACCCTCACCCTTGGTCGACCGGCGCTCTGTCCCTGAACGATCGTTTGGCTTGCTTCAGCCGTCTGGGCAGGAACTCAAGCAGGAAGGGAAGGGCGGCTTTCCGGACGAGGAAGGCATCGGCGTAGTCGTCCTGGTCCATGTGCCACAGGCGATGCCACCCCTGGTCGCTCATGTGGTTGATGTCGAGGATGTCGGGCCGTGCAATGGCGCTTTGGATGACCTCTTCCGTCAGGATGTTTCCGGGGTCTCCGTCCTCGTAGCCTTCGTCGTAGCCGATTTTCGGGAGCATCAGCGACGCTCCGCACCGAAGCCCCATGCCCACGGCGACGGGCCGGTCGTCGACCCGGAGGATGTGCCATTCGAAACGGCCCTGAGCGCAGAAGTTCTCGACGAGCGCCCGGTAGAAGGCGGTCGTCCGCTCGCTGCTGGCGATGGCCGTTCCCATCTTCCCTTTCCAGCCCGACGCCTCGAGGACGAGGAATTCCGGGAGGAAGTCCGGCAGGACTGATGGTCCGCTGCGGATCTCCACCGAAACGGCGCCCCTGGTTTCGAGGTTCTTGCGCGCTCGTTTCAGGTTGCGCCGCAGATTCTTGCTCAGGGTCACCGTTCGGGAGGTCGGGGAGTCCGGCAGTCGGATGATCGACCCCTTGGCCGTGGAACCCGGGCACAGGGAATAGCCGTCGAAGGTCTGACGCAAAGCGTCCCGCAGGGGAGAGCGTTCGGGCACATGCTTCAGCGCGATCCCCAGATGCCTCGGGATGCGCCCGTGGATGTGCGCGAGCAAGGCCCGGAAAGCGACAGCGGCCTGATCCGGCGCCAGCAGAATGTCGCCGGACGGGGTGTGTTCGCCGCAGGGTGTCTGGAGGACGGGAAAGGCCGGCCCGAGGAACCGGTGGGGCGCGGCGACGACCGGCATCACGCCGACCAGCCGTTCGCCGGCATAGGCGAAGGCGCAGAACCAGCGTTCCTCCGGCGTCAGGCAATGACGAAGGTGGGCCTCCACCCAACCCGGCAGCAGCGTGGGAATCCGTTGGGGCGCGTTCCAGGCCAGATCGTCCCAGGCCGGCCTGTGGGGCGTGAGCCCGTCGAAATCATCGACCGCCACCACCCGGACATCGTGGCTTCGGCTCTGGGCGGCGGTCGTTGCCCGACGATCGTCGGCGTACGGTCCTCGATCAACCCTGCCCAGCATTCCGCTCTCCTCAGGCTTGCGGCGCATGGCCCTTCTTGCGGGCGATCAGGAACAGGCCGGAGACGTGGAGGTCCGTGTCCGTCAGCCCGGTGCGGAAGCGGCCGGCCAGCCGGTGCCGGGGCAGGCCGCCCGGCAGGCGGACGGTGTGCTCGGCGACGCTGTCGAAGCCGGCGGCCTTGAGCGCCTGGATGTGGGCCGAATAGGGCTCCCGGTTCAGGAAATAGGGGCGCGCGCCGCGCGCGATGCGCCAGACCGGCTCAGGGTAGGAATAATGTCCGTTCCACCAGGGGCTCGTGTTGTGCGAGCGCAGGTCGATCTGGTGAGTCATGACGCCGCCCGGCCGCAGCCAGGAGGCGAAGGTCCGGTATGCGGCGGGAAGGTCGTCGACATATTGCAGGACGGCCTGCGAGAACAGCCAGTCCACGCTGTCGGCCTTCACGAGGTCGGGCGCGTCCCAGGGCGCCACGTAGCTGAGGATGTCGGGGCGGGAGCCCGGCTCGGCGACGGCCTGCCGGATGACGCGCAGCCGGTCGTCGGCCAGGGCGGCGTCGAGCCTTTCCCGGTCGAACAGATCGGCCGGGCCGCCGCCGGGCGGCACCGCCGGCTTGATCTCGGGAAACTCGTCGTTGCCGGGCAGCGGGGCGCGGCTGCGGAACAGGGCGACCAACTCGTCGAAGACCTTGAGGTTGGCCTCCACCCCCGCGTAGGGCTTGGCGTCCAAGGCGCGGTAGCGGGACGCCCCGGCGATCAGCGCCGCGATGCCGACCCCCAGCGATTCGCCGGGGCCGAGTTCGGCGACGCTGTCCGGCGGCGCGTCCAGCCCGGCCGCGGCCAGCAACAGGCGGTGGCGCAGGAAGACCGAATAGCAGTAGCGGGCGGACAGCGTGTAGCCGCCGGTCGAGCGCGCGAGTGCCGCCTGCGGCAGGACGTAGGTCAGCAGGCCCTTGGCGACCAGCGTCGGCCGGATGGCGCTCTTCGGAACGATCATGGCGGCCTCTTCCGGGGTCAGGTGCGTTGGCGGACGCCGATGCCCACCGGCGCGCAAGGGGGTGTTTCGCCTTCCTCCTGCCGGTCCTTACGCAGCCGGGGCAGGGAGATGGGCAGGGTCAGCTTCGCGGCCAGCCAGGGGACGACGGCGTTGTCCGGGATCACGATGCCCTTGAGCCGCATCGGATCGGCGTCCGGCCCGTTCCACCCCGGATCCGTGGTCCGCGCGGTGACGAAGCCGGCCCCGCGGACCAGGGCGATCTCGCGCTCGCCGTAATCGCCGTTGGGATAGGCGAAATGCCGGCAGGGCAGGCCCATGCCGGCTTCCAGCTCCGGCCGGCAGAGCGTGATCTCTTCCGCGCAGGACGCGTCGTCGCAGCGGATGAGCACGGGGTGGGTGCGCGTGTGCGCGCCGAAGTCGGCGACGGTGGCCATGTTCAGCACCTCGTCCCAGGACAGCGCCTGCGGCGGCCCTTCGACGCGCTCGCCGGCCCCGGCGGCCTCCAGCCGCGCGCGGCGCTCGCGGTCGGGCAACAGCTTCAGCCCCTCGATGTCCAGGGTCTCGGCGGCCTTGGTCTTCCACCAGAAGGGCCGGTCGGTCCCGGTGATGGCGCTGCACAGGAAGATGGTCGGGCGGACGCCGAACTCCCGGAACAGGTCGGCCAGCGCGCGGTTGCTGGCGTGGCCGTCGTCGATGGTGATCACCAGCGGGTAGTCCGGCAGCTCGTCCCACCGCTTCTCCGTCAGCGCCCGCCCCACCGCGTCGAGGGTGATGAAATGGTAGTGGCGGGCCAGGTAGGTGAGGTGGCGGCGCAGGGTGTCCGGATCCGGTTCGTGATAGATCAGGATGGTCACCCGCCGGCGGACGAAGGCGCAGCGCACCAGCGCGGCGATGCCGGAGCGAAGGAACACGGCGCGGGCGGACTGCTTGGCGAGCTTTCTGACAGTGCGGACTAAGGAATCCATATGGGTACTCCTGTCTCAAGCGGTGCGCCACGCGCCCGGCCTGGGTCCGGCGAGCCGGCCGTAAAGCGCGTGCAGTTTGCGGATCGTGCCGTCGAGCGAATAGTCGTCGACCATCTGGGCCCGCGCCTCGGCGGCGATGCGGCGGGCCTCCTCGGACGAGAGCGCGGCGATGAGGCTGGAGACCAGCTCCCGCTCGTCGCCGGGGTCGATCAGCAGGCCCGTCCGGCCCGGACGGATCACGTCCACCGTGCCGCCGACGGCGGTCGCGACGCAGACGAGGCCGCTCGCCATCGCCTCCAGCAGGGCGTTCGACAGCCCTTCGGTGGTGGACGGCAGGACGAAAGCGTCGGCCGCCCGGTACCAGGGCACCATGTCCGGCACGTAGCCGACGAAGCGCACGCCCTCTCCGACGGCCTCCCTGGCGGCAGCGCGCAGCCGGTCCTCCTCGCTGCCGGATCCGGCGACGACCAGCAGGGCGCCCGGCACCGCCGCCCGGATTTCGGGCCAGAGCGCGATCAGCCGGTCGATGCGCTTTTCCGGCTCCACCCGCCCGGAGAAGAGCGCGATGGGCACGTCCGGCAGGCCCAGGCTTTCGCGCAGGCGGGACCGTTCGGCCGTCGCCGCCGGGTGGAAGCGGGCGAGGTCCACGCCGTTCGGGATGAAAACCCGCCGCTCCTCCGGAACGCCGAGGGCGCGCAGCTCCTCGTCGATCTCGCGGCTGATGACGGTGAAGGCGTCCACGCGCCGGCGGATGGCGTCCAGGCGCATCCGGCCGCTGGCGCTGCGGCGCAGCTTGGCGATGTCGCCGAGCAGGCCGCCGCGCAGGATCTTCGCCAGCACCGGCACCCCCAGAAGCATCTTGCCGGCGAGCGCGGTGGTGGCCGGGGACAGCAGCTCGTGCGCGTGGATGACGTCCGGCCGCCAGCGCAGCAGAACCGGCAGCGCCCCCGCCGTGAAGGACAGGGACGCGACGGGCTTCGGGCCGGGCACGGGGATCCGGCGGATGGTCACGCCGTCCACCGTCTCGGCGTAGGGGGCGTCGTCCACCTTGCGGGTCAGCACGCAGACCTGCGCCCCCTCGGCGGCGAGTCCCTTCGCCACGACGGCGAGCTGCCGTTCCGCACCGCCCATGTGCGGCGGGTAATGCTGGATGATCATGGCGATGCGAAGCGGTTCCATGCGGCCTCTTTCCCCCCTTTTGTTGTTTTATGCGCGGCGGCGAGCGACAGGGCGGGCGTGGCGGGGCGGACCTCCCGCGTCCGCTCCGCCGGGCCGAGGTGATGGCGTGCCCAGGATTCCAGGACCAGGAGGCGCCAGAGCAGATCGCCGAAATCCCGGCCGCGCCCGGCGCCGTGCAGCTCCAGCAGGCGGGCGGCGCCGGCCCGGTCCCACAGGCCCCGGCCTTCCCCGCCGCCGTCGAGCAGCCGCTCCGCCGCGAAGCGCGCGCCGGCCGGCTCGCGCAGCCAGTCGCCGACCGGCGCCCCGAAGCCCCGCTTCAGGCCGGCGCTCACCGGCGGGGGCAGGTGCCGCCGGGCCAAAGCCCGCAGCGGGATCTTTCCCTGCTCGCCGTCGATCAGCGCCGTGGCGGGCAGCTTGGCGGCCCACTCCACCACCCGGTAGTCGAGGAAGGGCGAGCGCACCTCGATCGAATGCGCCATGGAGGCACGGTCCATCTTCACCAGAATGTCTTCCGGCAGGTAGAGGGCGTAGTCCAGCGCGCGCTGGCGGTCGAGCAAGGGCCGGCCGCGGCTGCGCTCCCACGCCCGCTGGACGGAGGCGGCCACGCCGCTGGCCACACCCCTGGCCCCGCCGCGCAGATCGGGCGGCAGGATCGCCTGCAAGGCCGGATCCTGGGCGAGCCCGAAGCCGTCGAACACGGCGGCCATGCCCATGTCCGGCAGGCCGATCTTGGCGAGGCGGTACGCGGCCCGGCGGCCCGGCGGCAGGCGGCGGGCCAGTTCGCCACCCAGGCTCAGCAGCGGGTCCGGCACATGCCTCAGCCAGCCGTAGCGGCCCATCTGCACGTAATGGCGGTAGCCGCCGAACGCCTCGTCCCCGCCGTCGCCGGACAGGAAGACCGTCGCGTGCCCGGCCGCCGCGGCGCAGAGCTGCAGCGTCGGCAGGGCGGAGCTGTCGCCGAAGGGCTCGTCATAGACCGGCGCCAGCCTGTCCAGGTCGCCCAGCGCCGTCGGGCGCTGCTCCAGCAGCCGCAGGTCGAGGCCGAGCCGTGCCGCCGTCGCCCGGGCAAGGTCGCTCTCGTCGCCGGAGGCGCCGGGGAAGGTCACCGACAGCGCCAGCAGGGAGCCGGAGGACTGCCCGGCCGCCAGCGCGGCGACGAGGCCGCTGTCGATCCCGCCGGACAGGAAGACGCCGACCGGGACGTCGCTGCGCAGGCGGATGCGCACGGCGTCGGCGACCAGCGCTTCCAGTTCGTCCAGATCCGCGTCGGCCAGCGTCTGGTTCCCGCGCCCGCCGACGCGGGAGTCGATCTCCAGCGACCAGTAGGGGCGGGGGGCGATCTCGGGGGCGTCCAGGCTGCCCTCCGCCACATGGCCGGGCGGCAGCTTGGCGCAGCCCTCGACGATGCAGCGGTCCGGGGACAGGTAGCCCAGGCACAGGAACTCGGCCACCGCCGCGCGGTCGATGGCGCGCGGCGCCTGCGGCCAGGCCAGCAGTCCCTTGAGTTCGGAGGCGAAGCGCAAGCCCCCGCCCTGCCGCTGCCAGTAAAGCGGCTTGACGCCCAGCCGGTCGCGGGCCAGCAGGAAGGTGCGCCGCTCGGTGTCGATGAAGGCGAGCGCGAACATGCCGTTGAGCCGCTTCAGCCCCTCCGCCCCCTCACGCGCCAGGATGTGCAGCAGAACCTCGGTGTCGGAGCGGCTGCGCAGGGTCACGCCCGACTGCTCCAGCGCGGCGCCGAGTTCGCGGTAATTGTAGATCTCGCCGTTGAAGACCAGCCAATAACGTCCGTCCGGCGTCGCCATGGGCTGGTGGCCCGCCGGGCTGAGGTCGAGGATGGCGAGGCGGCGGAAGCCCAGCCACCAGCCGTCGCCGAAGGCCGCGCCCTCGTCGTCGGGACCCCGGTGTTCGAGCGTCCGGGAGACGCGGCGAACCGTCGTATTCCGGGCCGTCGTGTCGGATCGCTGGAGGTCCCTGCCGAACTCGCCGAAAATCCCACACACGGCAACTCTCCTTCCTTGCGAACGCCGTTCAGGCGCTGGCGCCGGCCTTTTTCGCGCTCCGTGGAGCGAAGAGGGCCGCGATGGTGGCGAACAGGCTCGGGTAGACCAGCCGGATGACGCCGAGATAGACCGCCACCCCCGTGACGACCGTCAGGACAAGGCGGACGATGGTCGGCGCGTCGCCCAGCCCCCGGATGACCAGCAGGCAGGCGAGCGTCATGGTGGCGCCGCCGATGGCCGCCGGGGTCAGGGCCTCCACAAGCGCGAGCGGGCCGTGGCCCAGCAGCCGCATGCCCATGACCAGCGTCACCAGCATCATGACGGAGATGACGCCGGCCTGGGCGACGGCAACCGCGACGATGCCGTGCGGCGTGACCAGCCAGAGGATGGGACCGGACAGCGCGAGGTGCAGAACCTGGATGCGGGTGATCCAGTTGGGCCTTCCGCTGGCCGCGAAGACGTCGCTCGTATTGAAGGACAGCGCGCTGATCAGCGCGGCGATGGACAGCACCTGCATGACGGGGACGGTCGGCTGCCAGGCCGCCGGGTACAGGAGGGCGATGAAGTCCGGGGCGCTCAGCGCCAGCCCCAGCGATGCCGGGACCGTGATCAGCGAGATGTGCCGCAGCGTGGCAAAATAGCCGGTGCGCAGCGCCGACAGATCGTCCTGGAGCTTGCTGTAGGTGCAGAAGACCGTCTGGCTGACCATGTAGCAGAGCTGGTAGACCACCAGCTCCGGCAGCATCAGGGCCACGCCGTAGAAACCGATCTGCGAGGCGTCGAGCATCCGGCCGACCATCAGCACGTCGACGTTCTTCAGGATCGCACCCAGGCAGCCGACCAGCATGATGTGGATGCCGAAGCCGAGCAGCTGGCGCGCGATGGTCCGGTCGAGGACGAAGCGCGGCCGCCACTTCAGGATGATCCAGTAGAGCGCGGTGCCCGCCACCATGCCCGCGAGATGGCCGTAGACGAGGCTCCAGACCCCGAAGCCGAGCGCGGCCAGGAGGATGCTCATCCCGCCTTTGGTGATGGCCTTGACGACTTCCGGCACGAAGCGGCGGCGGAACTCCAGCTCCCGCTTCAGCAGCGAGATCGGAACGTTGCCGAGCCCGCCGATCAACAGCGTCAGGGCCAGCACGCGGATCACGTCCGTCAGCCGCTCGTTGCCGAAGAAGTCGGCCAGCAGCGGCGCCGCCCCGGCCATGAGCGCGGCCAGCGTCAGGCCCATCGTGGTGCTGATCGCGAAGGCGACGTGGATGGAGCGGCCGAGGTCGCCGCGCCGCTGGATCAACGCCGACCCGACGCCGAGGTCGCCGATCCGCTCCACGCAGCTGATCGTCGCCAAACCCAGGGACAAAAGTCCGAAATCCTCGGGCGCCAGGAGTCTGACCAGAATCAAGGTGCTGATGAAGATCATCACCTTGCTGGCGACAAAAACGCCGCCAACCCACAGGATGCCGAAAACGGTGTCCTTCGCCAACGGGTTTATTGTTTGCATTTTGGCATTGTATTTCTCTGAAGGTGATCGGCAACGGGGGATTGTGGGCAGGTGCGCCGAAATGGGTACTGCCGACTGCTTCGAACGGGCGCCCCTTTTGTGGGCGCCGGCTACGAATCATCCCCCGCGCTGCGGCATCGCGTAGGGCCGTTCCGCCCCGTGGCTTTCGGCCTCGTCCAGGACATCGTCCACCAGCGCCAGCAGATGGCGGCCGTAGCTGTCCCAGCTGAAGCGTTCGACCACGTCGTCGTGGGCGGTGTCGCACATCCGCCGCACGGCCTCGCCGTTGGCCGGGTCGAGCGCCCAGGTCAGCGCCCGCACGTAGCTGTCGGGGCTGCCGTCCACGATCAATCCGGTCTCGCCGTCGCGGATGTAGTCGCGCACGCCGACCGCGTCGTTCACGATGGTCGGGCGCTTCAGCCACATGGCATTCAGGTAGGTCTGCTGGCCGACCCCGCGCAGCAGCCCGTCCTTCATCGGGACGACGACGGCCGCCGCGGTGCGCATCAGCCGCATGAACTCCTCGCGCGGGACCGGGCCGGCCTTGACGTTCGGCGGCAGGTCGGTGCGGCCGGCCAATTGCCGCGTGGCGATGATGAAGCGGCGGTCCGGCATCCGCCGCGCCGTTTCGATGAGCGGGTCGTAGTCGCGGAAGGGATTCCCGCCCGAGAAGATGTGATCCCCCGGCGGGTCGGCGGCTTCGGTGTCCCGCGGCGCCAGGGAGAGGCACACCGGGGTGAAACGCGCCTTGCTGCGGTCGATGCCCCATTGGTCGGGAAAGCTGGTCACCTCCGTCGAGGACTGCACGGCGTAGCGGTCGACCGCGCGGTCCAGCCGATGGACGATGAAGCGTTCCAGAGGGCGCCGCCAGCCGGGGTTCGGCTGCCACATCGGGCCGCACAGCACCACCCTCGGCCGCCAGCGCCGCGGGACGTAGGAGAGCGCCACCAGCGCCAGCAGTTCGGGGTAGCAGTTGCCGCGCGAGCTGTAGAGCACCAGCGCCTTCTCGCGCACGGCGGCCCGCAGGACGCGGCGGAAGGTCCGGAACTGCTCGAACACCGTGTCGCGGCCGAGCGGGCGGAAGGGCGGCATGGCGATCACGTTGGCCCGCGCGGCGAAGTCCGGCGAGAGCAGCACCTGGTCCATCGTGGTTGCGAAGCGGGCCGTGGTTGCGAAGCGTGCGCGGCCGACAGGCTGCATTGCTGGCACCTTTCCGATCAGGGGGAGGGTGGATAGGCGTCGCTGGGCGCGAAAGCCACGATGTTGTCCGGGCTGAGGAGTCCGTCGAGAAGGTCGCGCGGATAGACCTTGCCGTTGCGCGCCTCGACACGGTTGAAGCCGAGCTTGCGCCAGCGGTCCTCGGCCGAGGCGTTGGCCTCGAACTCAAGGCTGCCGGACCCGCCGGTGTCGGTGATGAACCAGCCGTAATCGCGCAAGGCCCGCGCGATGGTCCGTGCGCCGGGCGCGCAGAGCAGGCGGATCTCCTCCGGCAGGCCGCGGATCCAGGACTCGATCGCGGCGTCGCCGGCGGTGATGGCGAAGCGGGTGCCCTCGGGGATGCCCCGGCGCGTGCCGGGGTGTTCCAGCTTGACCGCGGGGGCGACGAAGCGGCGGCCGTCGGTGTTGTCGATCGTCATGGCCAGCGCGTGCCGGATGACCCCCTGCTCGATCTCGAAGGGGCGGACCAGCATGGCCGAATATTGGATGCCGACGCCGCGCGACCGCGGGTTGGTGCCGGTGTAGGTGTCGTAGCGCCCCGGCACCAGCGAACCGTTGGACGCCCGCAGCCGGCCGTCCGCGAAGTCCGCTTGGTACAGGTTCCATTCGCGGCCGGTGGCGCGGTCCAGAACGATCACCTTGCGGTCCTCGCCGGGCGGGATGCGCCACCGCGGGTTCCAGGGCACGAACTGGCCGTCCAGCGGACCGCCCCAGGCCAGCCTGATCCGGTACGGCCCGTCGGCGTCGTCGGCGTGGTAGACCGCGAAGCCCTCGGTGAGATTGAGGTTGAAGTTGCCCGGCCGGTCGGACGCGTGATCCCACAGCAGGCGCACCAGCTCGTCGCCGTCGCGGGCGGGGGGCAGGCCGGCGACCGGCCGGTTCCAGGGCGCGCGGTCGCCGCCCGTGCGCAGATCGCGTGGAATCAGGTCGCGCGGGACCGAGGATTCGGCGCGCAAGGGCCAGGGGACGGACGCAAGCGCTGCGGCGGCGGCCATGCCGCCCAGCACGGCGCGCCGGCCGGGAGACGGGGCGCCCTCCGTTCGCGAGGGACGGGGGCAGACCGGAAAGGCGTGCCACATGGTCGGGATCCTCCGCTCCGGTTGGTGGCGCCCGTTGGTGGTGGCGCCCGGCGGAAGTCGTCGCTGCGGAAACTCGGAGGCAGCTTAGAGGGAGCGGATTTCCTTTCCAAAACGCAAAATGGAAGTGCCCCCTACGGGTGCCGCCGGCCTCGCGGCCAAGCTACGGCAAGTGACTGAACAAAAAGCCCTTCTCCCCTTGGGGGAGAAGGGTTGGGATGAGGGGTCGTTACCGCTCGAAGAGCGGGAAAAGACCTGCCGGCTTTGCCGGCCCTCCACCCTCACCCCAACCCCTCTCCCCTCAAGGGAGAGGGGCTTTTAAGCGTCAAATCAGCCACTTACCGTGCTTGCGAGACCTGTGCATTCCGTAGCGCGGCCAGGGTGCGCCGGCTGGGTGCATCAGTACAGGGACGGCGGGACGAGCGCGTGGACGTTGTCGTGGGTGAACAGCCCGTCGAGCAGGTCCCGCGGCATCTCGTATCCGTTGACTGTCTTGGGCGACAGGCCGAGCGCGTTCCACTCGTCGGCGGCCGAGGCGAAGGCCTCCATCTCGAAGGATCCGGACCCGCCGGTGTCGGTGATGAACCAGCCGTAGTCACGCAGCGCGACGGCAAGGATGTGGCCGGCGAACCGCTGGTCCGCGGGCAGCGTCGCCTCCCAGGCGGCGATGTCGGCATCGCTCACGTCCAGCGCGAAGCGGGTG
This sequence comes from Azospirillum mesophilum, assembly GCF_053470405.2. Taxonomy (NCBI): domain Bacteria; kingdom Pseudomonadati; phylum Pseudomonadota; class Alphaproteobacteria; order Rhodospirillales; family Azospirillaceae; genus Azospirillum; species Azospirillum mesophilum. The sequence goes on along the minus strand of NZ_JBPXMQ020000009.1, from coordinate 114,972 downwards.
CCCTCGGGGATGCCCGGAGGGTTGTTCGGGTGCTCCAGCTTCGTGGCGGGCGGTACGAAGCTGGAGCCGTCCGTGTTGTCGATCGACATCGCCAGCGCGTGCCCGATCTTGCCGGCCGCGATCTCTTCCGGGCGCACCAGCATGGCGAGATACTGGATGCCGGCGCCGCGCGACGGCGGGTTGCCGCCCTCGTAGGTGAGGTAGTTGCCGGGCACGAGGCTGCCGTTGCTCGCGTGCACGGTGCCGCCGTTGAACGAGGTTTGCCACAGGTCCCACTCGCGCCCGGTGTCGGGATCGAGGACGACGACCTTCCGGTCGGTCCCCGAACTCGGGATCTTCCAGGCGGGGTTCCAGGGGATCTTGGTCTTGTCGATGTTCGAGTCCGAATCGGTGGTCACCGTGTACCAGCCGGCGGCCTCCTTGGACGAATAGACGGCGAAGGACTCGTCGAAGTGCAGGTTGAAGTGGCCGGGCCGCTGGGAGGCGTGGTTCCACAGCATGTCGGACAGGGCGGCGCTGTTCGGGGCCTGCGCGATGCCCTGCACCGGCACGTTCCACGGCGCGTTCGGCCCGAACGGCCGGACGTAGCCGGGGTCGATGACCGGCGCCAGCACGTTGACGCCGAACTTGAGGCTGCTCGGCGGGATGTTCTCGACCGTCATCACGGGTTGACCGACGCCCGGTCCGCCGGCGCCGTCGATGTCGACGACGATGTCGCTGCCCGTACCGTTGGCCACGACGCTGACGTAGTCCGGTGCCAGCGTCACGCCCGAGGACTCCAGGGCGTAAACCATGGGCGCCAGGGTGATGATGTCGTTGGTCACCGAGAAGTCGGTCAGGCGGTCGATCCCCGCGCCGGGCGTGTTCGCCAGGATGACGTCGGCGCCGGAACCGGTCGTCAGCAGGTCGTTGCCGTCGCCGCCGACCAGCGTGTCGGACCCGCTCCCGCCGAGCAGCGTGTCCGCCCCGGCGGTGCCGGTGAGGAGGTCGGCGAAGCTGGAACCGGTGGTCGCCCCTGTGGTCGCCCCTGTGGTCGCCATGGTCTCGCCCCTGTTGCGGAACGGCATCGCCGCGGAAACTCGGGGGTAGCTTGGAGGGGGCGATTTTCAGGCCAAAATGCAAAACGCCAAAACGCAAAATGGAAGTGCCCCCTGGGAACACTTCCAAACACCATACCGCCAAAGATTGGCCGCCACCGCTCTCGCGGCGGCGGCCAGGACGCATCAGTAATGGTCCGACGGGACGAGTGCGTAGATGTTGTCGTGGGTGATCAGCCCGTCGAGCATATCCCGTGGCATCTCGTGCCCGTTGACCAATCGGGACGACATGCCGAGCGCGTTCCACTCGGCAGCAGCGGAGGCGCTGGCCTCCATCTCGATGGCCCCCGACCCGCCGGTGTCGGTGATGAACCAGCCGTAGTCGCGCAGCGCCACGGCGATGACGTGAGCGGCGTACTGCTGGTCCGCCGGCAGCGTCTTTTCCCAGGCTGCGATGTCCGCGTCACTGATGTTCAGCGCGAAGCGGGTGCCCTCCGGAATGCCGGCGGGGTTGTCCGGGTGCTCCAGCTTCGTGGCGGGCGCCACGTAGCGGTCGCCGTCGGTGTTGTCGATCGACATCGCCAGCGCGTGCTCGATCTTGCCGGCCTTGATTTCCTCCGGCCGCACCAGCATGGCGAGGTATTCGATGCCGATGCCGCGCGACGACGGGTTCCCACCCTCGTAGGTGAAGTAGTTGCCGGGCACCAGGCTGCCGTTGGTCGCGTGCACGGTGCTGCCGTCGAACGAGGTCTGCCACAGATCCCATTCATGCCCGGTATCGGGATCGAGGACGATGACCTTCCGGTCGGAGCCTTCCCCCGGAATCTGCCAGGCGGGGTTCCACGGAATCTTGGTGTTGTCGATGTTGGTGTTCCAAGTGGTGTCCACCGTGTACCAGCCGGAAGCCTCCTTGGACGAATAGACGGCGTAGGTCTCGCCGAAGTTCAGGTTGAAGTTGCCGGGCCGGTCCGAGGCGTGGTTCCACAGCATGTCGGACAAGTTGGCGCTGTTCGGGTCGTGCGCGATGCCGTCGATCTTCACGTTCCACGGCGCGTTCGGCCCGAACGGCCGGACGTAGCCCGTGTCCGTGGTCGGCGTCGGAGTGGGCGTGGGGGCCGGGGGCGGAGCCGTCGCCGTGATGGTCGGCGCGATGACGTTGATGCCCAGCTTGAGGTTGCTGGTCCCGATGTTCTCGACCGTCATCACGGTCTGGCCGGCGCCCGATCCGCTGGCACCGTCAACGTCGACGACGATGTTGCTGCCCGTGCCGTTGGCGACGAACTTGACGTAGTCGGAGGCCAGCTTCACGCCCGAGGCCTGGAGGGCCTGAACCATGGGCGTCAGGTCGATCTTGTCGTTGCTGACCGAGAAGTCGGTCAGGCGGTCGACCCCGGCGCCGGGCTTGTTCACCACGATGACGTCGGCGCCGGAGCCGGTGGTCAGCACGTCGTTGCCGTCGCCGCCGATCAGCGTGTCGGCACCCGCGCCACCGATTAGCGTGTCCGCCCCGGCGCCGCCGTCGAGCAGGTTGTTGCCGGCACCGCCGTTCAGCTTGTTGGCCCCGGCGTTGCCGTAGAGCTGGTCGTTGTAGGCCGAGCCCTGGATGTTCTCGATGTTGAGAAGCGTGTCCACATGGGTGCTGCTGTACTGCGCCTTGCCGGCGGCGAGGTCAGCCTTCACACCGGCGGTCGCCGTCGAAAGGTCGAGCGTGTCGATGCCGCCCAGACCGTCGATGGTGTCATTGCCGGCCGTGCCCTTCAGCAGGTCGTTGCCGGTGGTGCCGGTGATCAGGCTGCCGCCGGTGGCCAGGCTGCCGCCGGACTTCGGGAAATAGGTCGACGCGAGGTCGAAGTTCAGCGCGCCGTTCCAGTACATGCCCTCCTGGCCGGAGACCACGTCCTTGCCGTCGAGCGCTCCCTTGTCATAGGTGACGTTGGAAGCCGTCGAGGCGACGGTGGTGCCGTTGATCACCAGCGACTTGACGAACAGGTTCCGGTCCTGGCCGTTGGACCAGCCGTCGTTGTCATAGACGATCTGGACCTTGTGGGCCTGGTCGGCGGCCAGCTTGGCCGTGAAGTTGTAACCCGTCGAGCTGGTGTTGGTGGCGTAGGCCTGTCCGACGTCGACACCGTCCACGCGCAGGGTGAACCGCGGCCAGACATTGCCGGCCGCTTGTCCCCAAGCGTTGACGGTGAATTGGACGTCGGTGAGGCTGGAACTGGTGGTTGCCATTGTCTCGCACCTGTTGCGTATGGATCGCCGACAGAAATGCCGCGCTATCGGTTAAAACTTCTTAAGGGAAGGCCCGGCCTTGCGAGGACCAAAACGAGACAAAAAAGAAGCATAAATGCGCTCTATCCAATGAATCCTTTGGATTTCCTGTGCAGGAGGAAAGGAAGGTGGGGAACGGGTGCTGTAGACCGTTGAGATGGTTTGCGGTCTTTGTGGGCTTTACTGCCTTGGCTCTTGGGTGCGCGGAATTGCTTCTGGCCGAAACTGGTGCGCACGCCGGTGCCCGATGGAAACGGCGCCTTGGAAGGGTGGGCGTCCGGGGCGCGGGATCGTGGTGTCGGGCGGGGGTTGCGCCACCCCTTTCGGCGAGCGAACCAATGAATTATGGCGAGGCCGCGCCGGACGTTCGCATTCGACGTACTCCCAAAATCAATGGAAATTACGGAAGCCCACTCTTTTTAAGACGATTTTCTGGAGGAAGAAGCGGCTGAAATTTGGTGTGACTGCTTACGCCCTTTGAACGCTTGCTTCGGCTCGTATGCTGGGACCTAGTATCAGTGGACGATCCAATGAAATTCAGGGGAGCGCCATACTGGTGGTAGGAAAACCAAACGGCGTCCACACCCAAGATAACTAATTCGAGACGGGCGAATGATATTGGTACGGTTCAGCACAAGCCTTCTCTTGGACTGATGCGAAGGCCGTAGCAAAAAAGGACCTTCCGTTCCTCGGCGGCCGAATGCCGGGGTACCGCAATCCCATTGCTGGTGAGCGCACGGCGCGGACGACGAATCTGGGGCGATGACCCCGGCGCGTCGTGCTGCGAGACCGTGGCAACACCACCGCGACAGCACTCCGCGACGGCGGTCCGCCGTCCGGTCAGCCGACCATCAGGAGAATGACGGGCGGCCCGACGCGTCGGGCGCGCCACGAGCACGAATTCGTCACGAAGGCGGCGCACGCAGGATGTCTCACGAGGGGGAGATGTCTCACGAAAAAGGCGTGTCGCGGCCGGCTCGATCGTGGGAGGGCGATCATGAACCATGACCTGTCTTACACGGGCGCTGTGACCTCTTATACGAGTGTCTCGTCCGTTTCCGGTTCCTTAGCCGAGACGCCGGCTCCGCAGAGTTGGTTCGCCGTGCTGATGCATGGCGGCGACGCGGAGAACGAGCGGACGCTGCGCGCGCTGCGGATCAAGAAACGGGCCTTCGATCTCGTCTGTCTGCTGCTGACCGCACCGTTCTGGCTGCCGCTTCTGCTTGTCCTGGCCTGTCTGGTCAAGCTGGAGCATCCGAGCGTCCCGGCCCTGTTCCGGCAGAAGCGCACCGGGTACCTCGGGCAAAGCTTCACCATGTACAAATTCCGCACGATGGTGCCGAACGCCGAGGCGATGAAGGCCTCGCTCATGGCCCAGAACGAGCTGAAGTGGCCCGACTTCAAGATCAAGGACGATCCGCGCATCACGCCGCTCGGATCCTTCCTGCGCAAGGTGTCGCTGGATGAGCTTCCGCAGTTGCTGAACGTGCTGAAGGGCGACATGTCGCTGGTGGGGCCGCGCCCGACCTCCTTTCAGGCCTCGACGTACGAGAGCTGGCAGAAGGAACGGCTCGTGGTGCATCCGGGCATCACCGGTCTGGCGCAGGTCATCGACCGGGACGGCATGGAGTTCGGGGACCGGGTCCGCTACGACCTCACCTACATCCGCAACCGGTGCATGGTGCTCGACCTCATCATCCTCTACCGGACCTTCGCGGCGGCCGTTCGCGGGCACTGAAAAACAACAAAGAACAACAACAAAGAACAACAACAGCGGGCGATCGGGCATGGCGGAACAGGCGACACACTTCTCACAGACGCGATTTCCGTCGACGCGCCCCGGACCGTGGCCGGACGGACGCCATGGTGGCCTGGGAGGCCGCCGGGGGAACCGGTTCTTCGCCGGTCCCCTCGGCGCGTCGGTGTGGATCTGGGCGGCCCTGGCGGCGGTCGCGATGCTGGGGCTGACCCTGATCGCCACGCCCTTCGGCCCGGTGAAGGCGGCGGCCCTCGCGGTGGGTGCCGGCACCGCCGTCGCCGTCGCCATCCAGCCGCTGCTCGGCCTGCCGCTCCTCCTGTTCCTGGTGCAGGGCAACCTGCCGACCGTGGCCGAGGTGAACCACGGAATCCCGGACGTCGGCAAGCTGCTGCCGCTCTACGTGTTCGGAGTCCTGTTGCTGCGCTTCGCCGTGCTGGGGACATGGCCGCGCTTCCGGGTGGGCGTGCTGCTGCCGCCGCTGGTCTATGGCCTCGTCTGTTCCTTCTCGCTGTTCCACGCCGCCCGGCCGGAGATCGTCGGCAAGGAGCTGATAGACTTCGGCAAGGACTTCCTTCTGATGGCCCTGGTCGTGGTGCTGCTGACCGATCGCCGGCTGATCCGTCCGTCGGCCTGGGCCTGGATCGCGGCGGGCACCCTGTCGGGGACGCTGGTCGTCTTCCAATCCCTGACCGGGAATTTCGAACAGACCTTCGGCGGGCTGGCCAACAGCATGGTCCAGCACATCGCCGGCGAGTCCAACGCCCCGCGCCCGTCCGGCCCCTTGCCGGACCCGAACTATTTCGCGCAGATCATGCTGTTCGTCGTCCCGATCGCGTTCGACCGCTGTCTGAACGATCCGAACCGGCACGGGCGGCTGCTGGCGGGGTGGGCGACGCTGGTCAGCGTTCTGGCGATCATCTTCACCTATTCGCGCGGCGGTCTTCTCTGCCTCAGCGTCTTCCTGCTGGTGATCGCCTGGAGGCACCGGCGTTCGCGTCTGTTGTGGATCGGCACCGCCGTCGTCACGGTGATCCTCGCCTCGACGCTGTCGGCCGACTTCTTCGACCGCATCCTGCACCTCGCCAGTTCCCTCCAGGGCGGGGCGTCGGGCAGCTCTGAGGACGCCGCCGTAAGGGGCCGGTCCGGTGAGATGATGGCCGCCTGGGCGATGTTCCTCGACCACCCCTGGGTCGGCATCGGGGTCGGCCATTACGAATCCATGTACCAGAAATACTCGCTGGAGCTTGGAAACGTCATTCGCGGCGTGGACCGCAACGCCCACAGCCTTTATTTGCAGGTCGCGGCGGAGCAGGGCGTGCTCGGCCTCGCGGCGCTGGGTCTGGTGATCTGGGCGTCGCTGTCCACGCTGCTGCGGGCGCGCCGCGCCCTGATCCTGCAAAAGGACGCCGACACGGCGCGGATCGTCGGCGCCGTCGGGTTCGGTTTCGTCCTTTATCTCCTCGCCGCCACCTTCCTGCACGATGCGTTCGCGCGGTTCTTCTGGCTGTACGTCGCCTTTGCCCTCGCCTTGTCGCAAGTCGTGGCGCAGCCTTCGGGAACCTTTCCCCGACCGCGCTCGACCCCCGGAAGGATCAACCGGTAAAGCCAAAAGGAAAGCGTCATGGAGCACCACGCCTTTCCCCTGCGCGCTGCGTTCGCCGCGATCTGGCAGCGCAAATTCATGGTGATGGCAATCGGCCTGGTGTCGGTGTTGCTGTGCGCGTTCTTCACGTCCTTCTATCCGCGGCCGTACCAGGCCGAGACCAGCCTGCTGATGGTCTACCACGAGGAGTACGCCGACCGTTCGACCGACGGACGGCTGGATTCCCCGATCCGGGTCGGGCTGGCCGAGGCGCTGGGCACCGAGATGCAGATCCTGAACAGCCGCGCCCTGAAGATGGAGCTGGTCGAGCGGTTGGGACCCGCGCGCCTGTTCCCGGAGGCCGTGAAGCCGCCCAGCATGATCGCCACCCTGTTCGAACGGGCGTGGCTCTCCGTCACCGGGCAGCCCTTCGACCCGGCCGCCCTGCGCGCCCAGGCGGTAGCGACCGTTGACGACCTGCTGAAGCGGGCCGGCGTCAGCGCCTTCGCGCAGGACGCCGCGACGGACGGGGAGAGCCCGGAGGAGGGTCCGGCGAAGCCGGTCCTGACACCGGAGCAGGCGGCGCTGGAGCAGATCACCGCCAACATGAACATCCGCCGCATCGAAGGGTCGAACATCATCACGATCCAGTACACGCACGCGGATCCGGAGGTGGCGGCGCTGACCCTGAACAAGCTGGTCGAACTCTTCCGCGAGCGGCGGGAGCAGCTGTTCGCCGACGCCAAGGGCCGCGCGTTCGAGACCGAGGAGCAGGCCGCCGCCGAGCAACTGCGCAAGATCGAAGAAAAGCTGAACGGCTATGTGCGGTCGTCGCAGTCGGTCGGCATCAACGACCAGATCAGCTACCTGACCGAGGAGCGGGCCGGCTGGCTGCGCACGCTGGCCGATCCCGGCAAGCTGTTGACGCCCGAACGCCGCAGCGAAATCCGCGCGCGCATCGGGCAGATCGACGGCCAGCTCCAGGGGCTGATGCGCAACGCACAGGAAATCCAGCGCCTGCGCTTCGAATACGACATGGCCCAGAAGACCTACCAGACCTACCGTTCGACCCTGGAAGGCAGCCGGATCACCGATACGTTGCGTCAGGTCCGGCAGCCGACCATTCGGGTGATCGACCCGGCTGTCCCGCCGGCGCGGCCGATCGGGCTCAGCGCGAAGGTCATGATGGGGCTGGCGCTGCTCATCGGGCTGCTCGCCGCGTCGATCCTGGCCGCCATCCTGGGTCCGCGTCGCCGGGCGCTGCCGGGCATGCCGTCGGTCCGCGCCATCGAGAGCAAGCTGAAGATCCCGGTGCTCGCGACCTTCGACCACCGTCCGCTGCTCACCCATCGCCCAAGCGGTGCGGAGTGACCGCGCCATTCACGACACCACCATTCGTGCACGAGGTGCCTATGGCCAACGTCCACAATGCGTCCCGCAACGTGTCCTTCGTCGGAACGATCTTCGAGCCGTGGTTCCACGATGTCGCCCTTCCCCCGCCGTTCGAACGGGAGATGGCCACGCTGTGCCGCAAGCTCATCGCCGACCGCGAGGCGGACGAGTGCCGCACCTTCCAGTTCCTGGGCGTGCAGCCGGAGGACGGCGCCTCGTCGGTGTGCCTGGGGCTGGCGCATATGGCCGCCTTCCGCTTCGGCCTGCGCGTCCTGCTGGTCGAGGCGGACCCGCCGGGCCGCGACCGCGACCGGCTGATCGTCCGGCGCGCGCCGGCCGCCGACGGCGGGTTGCCGGGAGGCTTTCCGCCCGGCGGAATCCCGCCCGGTGGAATTTCGGATGAGCTGAGGCCGCGATCGGAGGACAGTCTGCTTGTGACCTCCCTCTGGAGCCGGGAAGGCCCGGAGGACTCGCCGATCAGCACCGGGCGGCTGCACCTGCTGCTGAGCCTGCAGAACCGGTTCGACCTGCTGCTGATCGACTCCAACAGCTCGGCCTTCTCGGCGGAGGGGCAGCTGATCGCCGGCCTGGTGCACGGGGTCGTCCTGGTGCTGAACGCGGCGGAGGGCTTCATGGGCATCGCCGACGCCGTCAACCGGCGGCTGAGCGCAAGCGGCGCGTCGGTGGCCGGGCTGGTGCTGAACCGCTTCGCGTGAGTCCGCGTCTTCAATCCTGAGTCCAATCCCGAAGCGCGAGGTGACGGTGGCTCTCCCATCCGTTCTGCTGGTCGATCTGTGCCGCCGCTTCGGCGGTGCGGACGTGCGGGTGCTCCAGACGGCGCAGGCGTTGCGGGACGCGGGGCGGCGCTACGCCGTCGCGGTGCTCGACGGGTCGGAGCTGCATCGGACCCTGCTGGAGCGGGGCCTGGAAGCCCGCCCCCTGAAGCACGCGCGCGGGGACCCGCGCATGCTTCGGGATCTCGGCCGGATCATCCGCGCGGAGAAGGTCGCCGTGGTCGACGCGCATAACCCTCAGTCGCAGTTGTGGGGCGCCCTGGCCGGGAGGCTGGCTGGCGAGCGGTCTGTCCTGTGCACGGTGCATTCCGTCTACCGGGCGGCACACGGCGGGGCCGGACGCGGGCGGCTGCACGAGACGGCGCTGCACCTGAACCGCGCCCTGGGCAGCCGGTTCGTCGCGGTGTCGGGGGTGGTGCGCGACTATCTGCTCTCGCTCGGCGTTCCCGGCGACCGGGTGGCGCTCAGCCCGAACGGCATCGACACCGCGCCGCAGCCCGCGACGCCCGCCGGCCTGCGCGCCGCGCTGGGGTGGGGCGGGGAGGCCTTCGTCATGGTGCTCGTCGGGCGGCTCGACCCCATCAAGGGCCACCGCGTGCTGTTCCAGGCCCTTCACAATCTGCGCGAGCGGCACCCGCGACTGCGCTGCCTCGTCGTCGGGGAGGGGCCGGAGCGGGCGGCGCTGGAGGCGGAGGTCGCCCGCCTGTCGCTTCAGGAGCGGGTGCATTTCACGGGCTTCCGCACCGACGTGCCGGCGATCCTCGCCGAGGCGGACCTGTTCTGCCTGCCCTCGCTGTCGGAGGGGCTGCCCTATGCCGCGCTGGAGGCGGCGCGGGTCGGCGTGCCGATGCTGCTGTCCAAGGTCGGCGGGCTGGCGGAGTCCTTCGCGGACGGGCGTGACGCCGTCATGGCCGCCCCCGGCCAGCCGGCCGCGCTGGCGGCGGCGCTGGACCGCTGCGTCTCGCGTCCCGAGCAACTCGCCCCCCTGGCGGAGGCGGCGCGGCGGACGGTGCGGGACCGCTTCGGCCTTGCCCGGATGACGGCGGATACGCTCGCCCGCTACGACGCCCTGGCCCCCCGACGCCCGATGCCGGCGGTGCTCGGCGCCGACGCCACTTTGTGATGCCCCCTGTATTGCAAGGACGCGCCATGGCCGACCTGCTGATCGTCGTTACGCTGCTCTGCCTCGCGTTGCAGGCCTACCATTACGTGGGCTATCCGGTCCTGCTGCGGCTCCTCCGCGCGGTGGCCGCCCGGCTGGTGCGCAAGGGGGCGGAGCAGCCAGCGGTGTCTCTGATCGTCTCCGCCTACAAGGAGGCGGCGATCATCGAGGCGAAGCTGGAGAACGCACTCGCCCTCGACTATCCGGATCTGGAGATCATCGTGGTGGCCGACGGTCCCGACGACGGGACGCGGGCCATCGTGGAGCGCTACGCCGGGCGCGGCGTGGTCGGCCTGTTCGATCCGGTGCGCCAGGGCAAATCGGCGGCGATGACCCGCGCGGCGGCGCGGGCGCGCGGCAGCATCCTGGTCTTTTCCGACGCGAACGCCTTCTACGAGCCGGACGCGGTGTCGCGGCTGGTGGAGAATTTCGCCGATCCGGAGGTCGGCTGCGTCAGCGGGCGCAAGATGGTGCGCGCGGTGGACGCGGCGGGAAATCCCTCCGCGCTTGGGCAGTCGGACGGCTTCTACTGGCGCTACGAGTCGATGATCCGGCGCTGGGAAAGCGACATCGGCTCCACCGTGTCGGTGGTGGGGGAGATGCTGGCCATCCGCGCCGACCTGTTTCCCGCCATTCCCGCGGCCATCATCAACGACGACGCCTTCCTCGGCCTGCACGCGCTGCGCACCGGCCAGCGGGTGATCTACGAGCCGGCCGCCGTCTGCGCGGAGCACCCCTCCAACAGCATGGGCGACGACCTTGTGCGCCGGCGCCGGATGACCGCCGGGCGCTACCAGCTGCTGATGGACCCCGCGAACTGGCCGTGGAGCCAGCCGTTCGCGGTGCTCTGCCTGTTCTCCCACAAGATGCTGCGGCTGCTTCTGCCCTTCCTGATGGCCGGCGCGCTGGCCGCCAACGCGGCGCAGGTGGCCCTCGGGCCGGCGCCGGCGGCCATGCAGGCTTTGCTGGCGCTCCAGCTCGCCTTCTACGGCATGGCCGTGGGCGGTTACGTCACAGAGCGGCTGGGGCGGCGGTCGCGGCTGCTGCACATCGCCTATTACCTGACGGCCACCAACATCGGCGCGCTCAGGGGCTTTTTCGCCTACGTGCTGAAGACGCAGACCGCGCTGTGGACACGGGTCGATCGCCTGGGTCCCACGGCGCGCACCTGAGAAACGCAAACCAAACGCGGGTGGGGCACATCATGGCGCACATCGTTCACATGATCGGCGGGCTCGGCATCGGCGGCGCGCAGAGCCTGCTGCTCACGCTGGCCGAAAGCATGAGAGGGCGGCCGCACCGGATTTCCGTGGTCAACCTGCACCGGACCGACTGGCTGGCCGACGACCTCCGCGCGCTGGGGGTGCCGGTGACCACCTTTCCCGGCAAGCTCTACGACATGCCGCGCATCGTCCGGATCTGCCGGCTGCTGCGCGAGACGGACGCCGCCGTCATCCACACCCATCTGGGCGACGCCCACCCCGTGGGGGCGCTGTGCGGCCGCCTGACCGGGCTGCCGACCGTCGCGACCATCCACACCCCGCAGGAGGACCCGCCGAACAATCTGCGGCAAAGTCTGCGCAACGGGGTTGAGCGCTGGGCGCTGCGCCACGCGCTCGACCGCATCGTCGCCGTCGGGCCGCGCGTCGGCGAGGTGTGCGCCGAACTCTACGGCGGGGCCAAGGTGACGGTCATCGAGAACGCCGTCCGCAGCCTTCCGTCCCTGTCCGCCGACGAGCGCGCGGCCGTCCGCGCGGAGATCATGGGCGATTCCGATGGTGGCAAATCCGATGGCGTGCTGTTCATCGCGGTCAGCCGGCTGTCGCCCGAGAAGGCCTTCCCGGATCTGCTGACCGCCTTCACCCGCCTGCTCGGAGACCGGCCGGAAGCGGTCCTCGCCATCGTCGGCGGGGGAGGGCTGATGACGGACCTTACCGAGCGGGCCGCCGCGCTGGGACTTGGCGAGCGGGTGCGCTTCCTGGGCGTGCGCAACGACGTCGCCCGTCTGCTCGGCGCCAGCGATGTCTATGTCCTGTCGTCGATCTGGGAAGGGTTGCCCGTCGCGATGCTGGAGGCGATGAGCGTCGGGATCCCCGTCGTCGTCACGTCCGTGGGCGACATTCCCACCGTCCTCACGCCGGGCAGCGGCGTGATGGTGGAGCCCGGAAATCCGGATGCCCTGGCCGGCGCCATGCGGCGGATGGCCGACGACCCGGCGTTGCGCGCGGCGATGGGGGCCGCGGGGCAGCGGCTTGTCCGCGAGCGCTTCGGGGAGCGTCGCTGGACCGACCAGCTCTGCGCCCTCTACGACGCCATGCTGGCGGAACGGCGGCCGTCCCGTCCCATCCTTCCGGCGAAGGCGCTGGAACGGCTGTTTCAACGGCACTCTTCCTGACGGAGATGGCGATGATGGGGGATCCGCAAAACTGGGCCACGCGTTCCGGAGGCCATGCGCAACGGCACATCCTGTTCTTCAAATACGGGTCGTTTTCGCACATCAACCATCAGGTGAAGACGCTGCTGGAGCGCGAATTCCCGCATCATCGGGTCGTGACTGTCGATCTGCTCGACGACGTGCGCCGGCCTCTCCGGATCGTGGCGCGCAACGGGCTCAGCGTCCTGCGCCATTTCCGGGGGCGCGTTCTGGGAGGCGAGCCGCCCTGGGCGTTCTATTATTACACCCCCTATGTCTTCAACAAGGTGCGGGAGACGGTCGCCCGCGTCGCCGGGGAGCTGAAGGGAAACATCGACTTCACCTTTCAGACGCAGTCCCTGTTCGATGCCGGGATTCCGGGAATTCCGCACTTCGTCTATACGGACCATGTGGCGCTGGCGAACCTCTACTACCCCACCTTCGACCGGCGGAAGCTGCCGCCGCGCCAATGGCTGGACCTGGAACCGACCGTCTACGACAACGCGTCCCGCGTTCTGGTGATGAGCCACCACGTCGAGCGCGCGCTGGTCGAGCAGTATCATGTGCCGCGTGAGCGCGTGCGCCTCGTCGGGGCGGGCTTCAACGCCCCGGTTCCCTCCAGCCCCGGCCGGGCGGAGCCGCAGACCATCCTGTTCGTCGGCCTGGAATGGGAACGCAAGGGCGGGCCGGAACTGCTGGAGGCGTTCCGCCGCCTTCAGCCGCGCTTCCCCCAAGCCAAACTGGTCATCGTCGGGTCCTCGCCCCCGGTCGATCTGCCCAACTGCGAGGTCGTCGGCCGCGTTCCCCTGGAGGAGGTCCAGCGCTATTACCAGCGCGCCGGCATCTTCTGCCTGCCGACCCGGATCGAGCCGTTCGGCGTCGTCTATCTGGAGGCGATGAGCCACGGGCTGCCGATCGTCGCGCCCGACATCGGTGCCCTGCCCGACATCGTGGAAGACGGTGTCACCGGCCTGCTGACGCCGCCCGGCGACGTCGATGCCCTGACGCGGACGCTTGCATGTCTTCTTGACGACGCCGCCCTCGCGCAGTCCTTCGGCGATGCGGGGCGCCAGCGGGTGTTGAGCGAATTCACCTGGGAGGCGGTCGGGCGACGCATCAAGTCGGCGGTGCTCGACGCGATGGCCTTGCCGGTTTCGTGAAGCACCTTCCGGATGTTGGGAGAAAATGGATCTCGTGGCTTAATCTGTTCGAGATTGGGTGTGTATAACAATACAACAAAAGATAAAGAATGGAATTCGGATGTTTTATGATTTAGAATTTTCACGATGTCGCCGTATGATGCCTTGTGAATATCCGGTAATATTTATCATCGTAGACGGCTCTGCGAATGCTGAAAAAGCTGCCGTGCAAGCGAAAGTCGCGTGCCGGAACATTGGCGCGATCTGGTCGCCTCACCAAGGCCACGGAGCTGAAAATGGAGGATGACGGATGACAGTTGAAGCACGCAAGCTATCCGCTACAGACGATCACGCAGCATCCGCCAAGACGCCGGAAAAATCAGAGTTTTTCGTGTGCCCTAGGGATAAGGAGGTTCTTGAGGTCCAAGACACCTGCCTGTTCTGTCCGAGATGTGCGACTGCCTATCCAATCGTGGAGGGCGTTCCCATATTGATCGATGAAGACGCTTCGGTGTTTTCAATATCGGATTATGTCGATAAAAAACATCATCATGAATTGCCGCGTCGGGAGAATTCTGACGCTGCGTACGGGATTCGGAGTTTTTATCGGAGATTCATAAGCCTTTTGGATTCTGGCGTACAGATCGCCAGCATGAATTCCAAACAAGCGGTGGAGCGTATGCGCGCCGCCATTCCGGACGCGCGCATTCTCGTTATCGGCGCCGGCGATACGGATTTCGGGGGGAGCAATGTATTCTATACGGATGTAAGTCTTCGCCGCAATAGGTTGTGTGTTTGCGACGCGCATTCGCTTCCGTTCAGCAGTGATTATTTTGATGGTATCGTCATAGACGCCGTTCTGGAGCATGTGGTCGACCCTTACCGCTGTGTTGAAGAAGCTTGGCGCGTCCTGAAGCCGGGGGGGATGATTTTTGCCGCCACGCCCTTTCTTCAGCCGGTCCATATGGGAGCGTATGACTTCACGCGGTTCACGCTTCTCGGACATCGCCGGTTGTTCCGATGGTTCGAGGATTTGGAAAGCGGCCCTGTTTTCGGCCCGGCGGCCTCGGCCGCGTTGGCTTTGCAGCACGTCTTCCTTAGCGGTTCCGATTCCCTCTGGTACCGCCGTGCGGCTTTGCCAATCGCCCTCATGGTCACGCTGCCGCTCAGGCAGGTCGACCGATTGCTTCGGCGACGCCTCGGTTCCTGCGATGCTGCCGCCGGTGTGTTCTTTTTTGGACGAAAGCAACAATTCCCGCTGTCCGATCGGGAGCTTATTTCCCTGTACAAGGGCGCCCAGGGGACGTGACATGCTTGCGTCAAGGTCGACATTCCCCGCTCGCTCGGAGCCCTTGACAGAGTCCTTGGACGTGGCCGTGTCCAGTACGGCTTTAGGCGGCTGGGACCGGCTGGCTGAGGAGTGGCGCGATTTGGAGGCGCGGGCCGGCGGATCCTTCTTCCTGTCGTCGGCTTGGATCGGCTGCTGGCTGGCGGGGCTGCCGGACGGCAGCGAGGCGCGGCTGCTGCGCGCGGTGCGCCATGGGCGGACGGTGGCGCTTGGCGTCCTCGTTCGGCGCCGACGTTCCGCCGGTCTGTCGCTGCGGCGCCTGTGGCTCCATGAAACCGGGGACCGGTCGTACGACCGACTGACGATCGAGTACAATGGCCTGTTGGTTGACCGCGATGGTGCGGACCAGCTGCTGCGCCGATGCTTCGACCACCTGCTCGCCGGCATGGAAGCGACGACCGAGCTGCGCCTGTCGGGGATCACGGAAACGGCGCTTCGTGCGCTGCGGGAGGCCGCAGCCGCCCAAGGGCGGGGATTGCTGGTGTCGGCGCCGGACCCGACCTACGGGGTGGACCTTGACGCGGTGCGCCGTTCCGGCGGCGATTACCTTGCCTCGCTTCGCACGAACACCCGCAGCGCGGTGCGCCGCGCCATCCGTCTGTACGAGGCGCAGGGGCCGCTGCGCATCCACCATGCGGCGACGGAGGAGGAGGGCCACGCGTATTTTGATGCGCTGGCACGCCTGCACCAGACGCGCTGGCAGGCGCGCGGCGAGCCCGGAGCCTTCGCCGACCCGCGCATCGTCGCCTTTCACCGGCGGCTCATCGGACCGGGCGTCCGTGACGGCGCCTTGCGGCTGTCCCGGATCACGGCGGGCGAGGAGGAGGTCGGATACCTGTACAATTTCGTCTGGCGGGGGCGGGTGCTCTATTACCAGGGGGGCTTCCATTACGTCGCCGACAACCGGAAAAAGCCCGGTCTGGTCAGCCATTGCCTTGCGATTTCGGACGCGCTCGCGCGCGGGGACGGGCTGTACGACTTCATGGCCGGGCACGCCCCCTACAAACTCCAGCTGGGCGTCGAGCGCGAGCCGATCCACACCGTGCGGGTGTTGCCGAGCGCGGCCATGGCCTGGGTGCTGGAGCGGCTGCGCACCGTCCGGACCCTGCTGCGCCGCCGGTCCAGCCCGGTCGCGACCGCTGATTGATGCGCCCGGTCAGTTCCGCCCGGTCAGCAGCCCGCGCGCGATCACCTGGGCCTGGATCTCGGCAGCCCCTTCGAAGATCGACAGGATGCGCGCGTCGCACAGCACGCGGCTGATCGGGTATTCCAGCGCGTAGCCGTTGCCGCCGTGGATCTGCAAGGCGCAGTCGGCGTTGCTCCAGGCCACGCGGGCGGCCAGCAGCTTCGCCATGCCCGCCTCCACGTCGCAGCGCCGGCCGGAATCCTTCTCGCGCGCCGCGAAGTAGGCGAGCTGGCGGGCCATCATCGTCTCCGCCGCCATCGCGGCGATCTTCGCGTGGACGCGCGGGAAGGCGAGGATCGGCTTGCCGAACTGCATCCGCTGGTGCGCGTAGGCGGTGCCAAGCTCCAGCGCGTTCTGCGCCACACCCAGCGCGCGGGCGGCGGTCTGGATGCGGGCGCTTTCGAAGGTTTCCATCAGCTGCTTGAAGCCCTGGCCCTCCACGCCGCCGAGCAGGGCTTCGGCTGGAACCTCGAACCCGTCGAAGGCGATCTCGTACTCCTTCATGCCGCGGTAGCCGAGCACGGGGATTTCCGTGCCGCTCATGCCCGGCGCCGGGAAGGGATCGTCCTCCGTCCCGCGCGGCTTTTCGGCCAGCAGCATGGACAGGCCGGCGTAGCCGTCGGTCGCCGGGTCGGTGCGCACCAGCAGCGTCATCAGGTCCGACCGCGCGCCGTGGGTGATCCAGGTCTTGGCCCCGAACACGCGGTAGCGGTTGCCCTCGCGCACCGCGCGGGTCCGCAAGGATCCGAGGTCGGAGCCGGTGTTGGGCTCGGTGAAGACGGCGGTCGGCAGGATGTCGCCGGACGCGATGCGCGGCAGCCAGCGCTCCTTCTGCGCCGCGGTGCCGCCCAGCCGGATCAGCTCCGCCGCGATCTCCGCCCGCGTGCCGAGCGAGCCGACGCCGAGGTAGGCGCGGCTCAGCACCTCCGACACCAGGCACATGGCGATCTTGCCGAGGCCGAGCCCGCCATGCTCCTCCGGCACCGTCAGGCCGAAGACGCCGAGGTCGGCCATTTTGCGGATCAACTCCAGCGGGATCAGGACGTCGCGCCGGTGGATGTCCTGGGCGAGCGGCGCCACCTCCGCCTCGGCGAAGCGGGTAAACTGGTCGTGCATCAGTTCCAGCGTCTCGTCGCCGAGCGCCAGCGCGCCGTAACGGCCCTGCTCCGCCGCTTGGCCGAGCAGCCGGCGCGCGTCCTCCAGCGCCGTGGGATCGGCCAGCGCCGCCATGCCGGAGTCCGCGACGAAGCGCGCGACGGCGTCGGGCGGGATGCCCAGGTCGGCGGGGCGGACGAACTCCGTCTGGCTCATCGGGATGCCGCCGGCGAGCTGGCCCAGATACTCGGCGAAGCCCAGCCGCAGGATGGCAGATTCCACGTCGCCGAGCCCGCCGGTGGCCGCCAGCCCCTCCGCCCAGGCGAGGGTCTGGCGCAGCGCCGCGACGTAGGTCGCCTGCCACGCGAGGCCGTGCGCGGCGAATTGGTGCGTTTCGAGCTTTTGGGAGTCCGGGCGCCCGCCGGTGGTCACCAGGGCGGCGACGGCGCGGCGGCCCTCGGCGGTCAGGGTTTCGGCGGCGGCCAGGGCGGCGCGGCAGGAGGGGAGAAGCTGCATGGGTCAGCCCTCCACCGGGCCGGCGACGATGCCGCCGTCGTGCAGGCGGCCGATCTCGGCCGAGGACAGACCCAGCAGGTCCGCCAGCACCGCGTCGGTGTGCTCGCCCAGCGTCGGGGCCGGGCGCACGTCGCCGCGCGGCACCGCGCCGAAGGCGAGCGGCGAGCCGGGCATCAGGTGCCGCCCGACGCCGGGCTGCTGCACCTCCTGGAACAGCGGGTTGGCGGTGGAGCAGCGCGGGTCCTCCGCCACCAGCTGGCCGAAGTCCTGATAGGGTCCCCACAGCACGCCGGTGCCCTCGAACGTCGCGCGGATCCGGTCGAGGCTGTGGGCGGCGAACCAGGGGGCGAGCACGGCGGCGATGGCGTCGCGCGCCTGGAAGCGCCCGCCCTCGTCGTCCATGTCCACGCCCATCAACGGCCCGACCATGGCGAGCCGGTCGGCCAACCCGGTCGCCTTGCCCAGCGCCCGCCATTGCCGGTTGGAGATGGCGACCACCATGACGCGCCGCCCGTCGGCGGTGGGGAAGTCGCGCCCGAAGGCGCCGTAGAGATCGTTGCCGAGCGGTTGCCGGACATTGCCGTTCACCTGCACCTCCGCGAGGTAGCCGAGGCTGCCGACCGTCGCCAGCATCACGTCGGCCAGCGACAGCGTCACCTCCTGCCCCCGCCCGGTCAGGCGCCGCTGCCGCTCCGCCGCCAGCAGGCCGGTGGCGAGGTAGAGGCCGGCGGCCACGTCCCAGGCCGGCAGGACGTGGTTCACCGGTTCCTCGCCCCGGCCCGTCACCATGGGAAAGCCGCTGGCGCAGTTGACCGTGTAGTCCACGGCGGAGGAGCCGTCCGGGTTGCCGGTCAGCCGCAGCATGATGAGGTCCGGGCGCGCCTCGGACAGAGCCCCGTAGCTCATCCAGCCGCTGGCCGGCAGGTTGGTCAGCAGGATGCCGGCGTTCTCACCCGACGCGGTGATGATCGCCCGCGCGATCTCCTTCCCCTCCGGCCTGTCGAGCGCCAGCGCGACCGAGCGCTTGGCCTTGTTCAGCCCCGTCCAATAGAGGCTGGCGCCCTGCTTGCTGAGCGGCCAGCGGCGGTAGTCGATGTTGCCGCCGATGGGGTCGATGCGGATCACGTCAGCGCCAAGCTGCGCCAGCGTCATCCCGCCGAGCGGGGCGGCGATGAAGGCGGTGACCTCGACAACGCGCAGACCGGAGAGTAGAGGAGTCATGGGCGGGGTCTTTGTTTTTGGCTTCATTGGGGAGGGCGCTCAATCCCCCTCTCCCCTCCGGGGAGAGGGTCGGGGTGAGGGGGATGTGCGTCGAGGAAGGTCCGGCAAAAGCGCAACCCCCTCACCCTAACCCTCTCCCCGGAGGGGAGAGGGGATTAAGGGCGGGAGAGGGGACGCGCGTCACTGCCCGGCGACGTTGGTCGCCTTGTAGATCGCCTGGATCAGGTCCTTGCCGACACGGGATTCCATCTCCTTGTGGACGGGCAGGAGGGCCGTGCGCATGGCCTTCTTTTCGTCCGGGGTCAGGGTGATGATCTCCGTCTTGCCGCTGGCCTTGATGGCGGCGAGCGCGTCGTCGTTTTCCTTCTGCGCGATGTCGTTGGCGAGCTGGGTCGCCTCCTTCATCGCGCGCTCAAGCTGCGGGCGGATGTCGGCGGGCAGGCCGTCCCAGAACTTCTTGTTGGTGATGACCGCGTAGCCGATGTAGCCGTGATTGGTCACGGTCAGGTACTTCTGCACCTCGTGCATTTTCTGGGTGTAGACGTTGGAGGGCGTGTTTTCGTTGCCGTCCACGACGCCGGTCTGCATGGCCTGATAGACCTCCGAGAAGGCCATGACCTGGGGCAGGGCGCCCAGCGCGCGCATCTGCGAATCCAGCACCTTCGACGACTGGATGCGCAGCTTCACGCCCTTGTAGTCGTCGGGCTTGCGCAGCGGCTTGTTGGCGGTCATCACCTTGAAGCCGTTGTCCCAGTAGGCCAAGCCCTTGATGCCCTTTGTTTCCAGCTTCTCGAAAAGCTGATGGCCGACCGGGCCGTCCTCGACGCGCTGAAGGGCGGCCTGGTCGGGGAAGATGTAGGGCAGGTCGAAGACCTCGAACTCCTTCACGCCCAGCGGCCCGAACTTGGCCAGCGACGGGGCGAGCATCTGGACGGCGCCGAGTTGAAGCGCCTCCAGCTCCTCCTTGTCCTTGTAGAGCTGGCTGTTGGGGTAGACCTCCACCTTCACCTTGCCGTCGGTGTATTTCTCGGCGAGTTCCTTGAACTTGTCGGCGCCCTTGCCCTTGGGTGTGTCGGGCGTCACCACATGGCTGAACTTGATGACGATCGGGTCGGCGGCGAAGGCCGTGGTGGCCGCGAAGGCCAGGGCGGCGCCCAGACCGAAAGCGAACAGCGTCCGCATCGTTTCCTCCTCCTTGTTTTATTTATTGGGATCATGCCGCCGTTGTCCCCGCTTCTTCGTGGTCGGTTGGAGCGATGGCGGATTTGGAGACGGTCCAGCGCAGCGTCGCCGCCTGGGCCTGGATGAAGGCGAGCACCTCGCGCTCCAGCGCTTCGGACGCCGGGGTCGGGATGCGGTCCGGCGGGCGGGCCAGCACCAGCGAGCGGCGGATGGTGGGGAAGACCGACGCCGCGCTCAGCCGCCCGTCGCCGACCAGCGCTTGCACGCAGGAGAAGGGCAGCAGCGTGCAGCCTTCCCCCATGCGCACCAGCTCGATCAGGGCGGGCAGGGCGTCCACCTCCAAGATTGGTTCGCAGGTCAGGTCACGCTCCGCGAAGACCTGATCGACCAGCAGGCGCAGCCGGTGCGGCCGGGCGGGCAGCAGCAGGTCCAGCGCCGCGACCTCCGTCAGGTCCAGTTCGGCCCCCGGCGCGAAGCGCCCGGCGGGGCCGAGCAGCACCATGGATTCCTCCAGCAGCGGCGTGGTCGCGAGGCTGCCCATGGTCTTGGTCTCGTACAGCACGGCCAGATCCAGCCGGCCCGACAGGACCCATTCGTGGATGGAGCCGCTGAACCCCTCCACCAGATGCAGCCGCACCTTGGGCGCCTGCCGGCGGAAGCGCGCCGCCAGCCCCGGCAGCATGACGGAGCCGAGCGAGGTCGGCGTGCCGAAGGTGACGCTGCCCGACGGTTCCGCCTGATAGGCCTGCACGGCGTCGCGGGCGGCCCCGACCTCCTTCAGCACGCGGCGGGCGTGCTCCATCAGCACACGGCCGGCGGGTGTGGGCGTGACGCCCCAGCCGTGCCGTTGCAGGAGCTGGACGCCCAACTCCTCCTCCAGCGATTTGATCTGGCGGGACAGGGCGGGCTGGGCCACCCGCAGGACGGACGCGGCGCGCGACAGGCTCTGCATCTCCGCCACATGCAGGAAGTTGCCGAGCTGCCGAAAATCCATGCCGCGAACCTTCCGCCGATGCTCATGTCATACGGGAATAACCATTATATGATTTATTCCGTTGACGCATAGCTTAGCCGATCCCTACCATCCTGAAAAGGCCGGAATCGGCGCAGCCCTTGGGAGGAGACAATGACCACGGTGGTTGCGGGCGACGAGACGTTCCCGGACATCCGCGAGGCGGTGCGCAAGCTGTGCGCGCGCTTTCCGGGCGAATACTGGCGCGCGCTGGACGCGGAGCGTGCCTACCCCACGGAGTTCGTGCGGGCGCTGACCGAGAGCGGATTCCTGTCCGTGCTGATTCCGGAGGAATACGGCGGCTCCGGCCTTGGGCTGGGGGCCGCGACGGCGATCCTGGAGGAGATCCACCGGTCCGGCTGCAACGGCGGCGCCTGCCACGCGCAGATGTACACGATGGGAACCATCCTGCGGCACGGCAGCCCCGAACAGAAGCAGGCCACTCTGCCGGGCATCGCGGAGGGCAGCTTGCGCCTCCAGGCCTTCGGCGTGACGGAGCCGACCAGCGGCACCGACACCACGCGCATCCGCACCTTCGCCCGGCGCGAGGGCGACACGTACATCGTGAACGGGCAGAAGGTCTGGATCTCGCGCGCCGAGCATTCCGACCTGATGGTCCTGCTGTGCCGCACCACCCCGCGCGAGCAGGCCGCCAAGCCGACGGAGGGGATGAGCGTTCTGCTGGTGGACCTGCGGCAGGCGGTGGGCAACGGCCTGACCATCCGGCCGATCCGCACCATGATCAATCACGCCACGACCGAGCTGTTCTTCGACAATCTGGAGGTCCCGGCGGCAAACCTGATCGGGGAGGAGGGCAAGGGCTTTCGCTACATCCTGGACGGTATGAACGCGGAGCGCATCCTGATCGCGTCGGAATGCATCGGCGACGCGCGATTCTTCATCGACCGCGCCTCGGCCTACGCGCGGGAGCGGGAGGTGTTCGGCCGCCCCATCGGCGTCAACCAGGGCATCCAGTTCCCCATCGCCCGCAATTACGTGGAGACGGAGGCTGCCAATCTGATGGTGCGCAAGGCGGCGGCGATGTTCGACGCCGGCCAACCCTGCGGGACGGAGGCCAACATGGCGAAGCTGCTGGCGTCGGAGGCGTCGTGGCACGCGGCCGACACCTGCCTGCAGACGCACGGCGGTTTCGGCTTCGCCGAGGAATACGACATCGAGCGCAAGTTCCGCGAAACGCGCCTTTATCAGGTGGCGCCCATCTCGACGAACCTGATCCTTTCCCACGTGGGCACGCATGTGCTCCAGATGCCGAAGTCCTTCTGAGCCATGAGCAATTTTCCCCTGGATGGTATTCTCGTCGTTGCGCTGGAGCAGGCGGTGGCGGCCCCCTATTGCTCCTCCCGGCTGGCCGACGCCGGGGCGCGGGTCATCAAGATCGAGCGGCCGGAGGGCGACTTCGCCCGCAACTACGACCACGTCGCCCACGGCGAGAGCGCCTATTTCGTGTGGCTCAACCGGGGCAAGGAATCGGTCGTCCTCGACATCAAGGAGGCCGGGGACGCGGCGCTGCTGCACCGGATGCTGGCGAAGGCGGACGTGTTCATCCAGAACCTCGCCCCCGGTGCGGCGGAGCGCGCGGGATTCGGATCGGCGGCGCTGCGGGAGCGCTACCCGCGCCTGATCACCGTGGACATCAGCGGCTATGGGGAGGACGGCCCCTACCGCGACATGAAGGCTTACGACCTGCTGGTGCAGAGCGAGACGGGGCTGGCCTCCATCACCGGCGCGCCGGAGGCGCCGGGGCGCGTCGGCGTGTCGGTCGCCGACATCGCCTGCGGCATGTACGCCCACACCGCCGTGCTCCAGGCGCTGTTCGAGCGGGAACGGACGGGCAGGGGACGCGGCGTGTCGGTGTCGCTGTTCGATTCCATCGCCGACTGGATGACCGTGCCGCTGCTGCATCAGGATTACGGAGGCAAGGCGCCGGACCGGGTCGGGCTGAACCACCCGTCCATCGCGCCCTATGGGGCCTTCGCCCTGTCGGACGGGCACAGGGTGGTCATCTCCATCCAGAACGAGCGGGAGTGGAAGACCTTCTGCGCGGAGGTGCTGGAGCAGCCGGAGCTTGCCACCGACCCGCGCTTCGACAGCAACACGCGGCGCGTCGCCAACCGGCCGGAACTGGATGCGACGGTTGGCGCCTTCTTCGCGACGCTGGATCGGGAGCAGGCGACGGAACGGCTGCGCCGGGCGCGCATCGCCTTCGGGTCGCTGAACAGCGTGGCCGACCTGTCGGTGCACAGCCAGCTTCGCCGCATCGATGTCGACACCCCCACCGGGCCGGTCCGCGCCGTCGCCCCGCCGCCGCGCTGGAGCGGCGAAACGTTCCAACCCCGCCCGGTGCCGGCCATCGGCCAGCACAGCGAGGCCCTGCGCAGGGAGTTCGCCATATGAGCTTTGAAAATCTCAAAGAGTGGATCGGGCGCGAGGAGGAGCATTTGGACGTGGCGACCGCGGCGCCTCTGGTGGGGCTCGCCGCGACTCTCGACCACATCGCTCCGCCCTGGCGCGCGGGGGAACTGCCGCCGCTCGGCCACTGGCTCTATTTCCTGCCCAAGGCGCCGCAGCGGGAGATCGCGGAGGACGGCCACCCGCAACGCGGCGGCTTCCTGCCGCCGGTGCCCCTGCCGCGCCGCATGTGGGCCGGCGGGCAACTGGAGTTCACGGCCCCCATCCGCACGGGCGAGGCTCTGCGCCGCCGCTCCCGGATCGAGGACGTGCAGCACAAGAGCGGCCGGTCCGGGGAGATGGTCTTCGTCAAGGTGGTGCATGAGGTGATGACCGAGGCCGGCCTCGCCGTGCGCGAGGTGCACGACATCGTCTACCGCGAGGCGCCCAAGCCGGGGGAGGCGCCGCCGCCCTCCGAACCGGCCCCCGCCGCTGTGTGGCAGCGCCCGATGGTGCCGGACCCGGTGCTGCTGTTCCGCTTCTCCGCCCTGACCTTCAACGGCCACCGCATCCACTACGACCGCAAGTATTGCGAGGAGGTGGAGGGCTATCCGGGCCTGATTGTGCACGGGCCGCTGACCGCGACCCTGCTGGTGGACCTGTTTCTGCGCGAGAATCCGGTGGCGCGGGTGACCGGCTTCCGCTTCCGCGCGCGGCGGCCCCTGTTCGACGTGCACCCCTTCACGCTGTGCGGCGCGCCGCGGGCGGGCGGGGCGTCGCTCTGGGCACTCGACCACACGGGCCAAGTCGCGATGACCGCCGAGATGGAGGCCGCCTGATGCGCCGCATGACCCTGAAGGAAGCCCTGGCCGAGGTGCTGGAGCCGAAAGGCCGGACGGTGGTGGACGTCGGCTGCGGCGACGGTTCGCTGGTCCGCCACTTCGCCGCGGAGGGCGCGCGGGCGGTGGGGATCGAGATCGACGAGGGGCAGCTCGCCCGCGCCCGCAAGGCCGAACCGGTGGGTGAGGAAAGCTACCGCGTCGGCCGGGGGGAGGCTCTGCCCTTCGAGGACGGGTCTGTGGATGCGGTGGTCTATTCCAACAGCTTTCACCACCTTCCGGTCGCCGTCATGTCCGACGCGCTGGCCGAGGCGGCGCGGGTGCTGTCGCCCGGTGGGCGGCTCGTCGTCGTGGAGCCCATCGCCGAGGGTCCCTACTTCGAGGCGGTGCGCCCTATCGAGGACGAGACGGAGGTCCGCGCCGCCGCCTTCGAGGCGCTGCGTCACCCGCCGCTGCCGCTGGAGCCGGTGGGCGAGACGGTCTATGTGACGGTCGTGCGCCAGCGCGATGCCGACCATTTCCTTTCCCATGTGGTGGCGGTGGACCCTGCCCGGCGGGAGCGTCTGCCGGCCGTGGAGGCGGAGATGCGCCGCCGCTTCACCGCCGGCGGACGGGTGGAGGGGGACGGCATGACCGCCTTCGACCAGCCCATGCGCCGCACCCTGTTCCGGAGGTTGCCATGACGACACCCACCCGCCGCCGAAGCTGGCTGTTCACCCCGGCCACCAAGTCTGAGCGCTTCGACCGCGCCGCCGACGCCGGGGCCGATGCGCTGATCGTCGATCTGGAGGACGCGGTTGCCCCCGCCGACAAGGCGTCGGCGCGGCAGACGGCGCTCGACTGGATGGCGAGGCCGGGGAATGGGAAAATCGTCCGGGTGCTGCGCGTCAACGCGCCCGGCACGCTGTTCGGGATCGAGGATTTGGCGGCGCTGCTGCGCTCCCCGGCGCAGCCGGATGCGATCCTGCTGCCGAAGACGGATTCCGCCGACACGCTGCGGCTGATCGACGGGCTGCTGACGCAGGCCGGCAAGAGCGCCCGCCTCGTCGCGCTGATCGAAAGCGCGCGTGGCGTCGCCAACGCGGAGGCCATCGCCCAGGCCACGCCCCGCCTGGAGGCGCTGTTCTTCGGCGCCGCCGATCTTGCCGCCGACCTCGGCGCGGTGGTGGCGTGGGAACCGCTGCTGGCCGCGCGGTCGCGGGTGGTGAACGCGGCGGCGCTGGCCGGCATCGCCGCCATCGACTCGCCCTTCTTCGCCCTCGACGACGAGGCGGGGCTGCGCGCCGAAGTGGCGGCGGCGGTGCGTCTGGGCTTCACCGCCAAGGCGGCCATCCACCCCCGCCAGATCGCCGCGATCAACGAGGCCCTGACGCCGACGCCCGAACAGGTGGCCGAGGCGCGCCTGATCCTGGAGGAAAACGCCAAGGGTGTCGGCGTGGTCGGCGGCCGCATGATCGACGAAGCCATGGCCCGCAAAGCCCGCCGCATCCTCGCTGCCTCGTCCCCTCTCCCATCCCCGATGGGAGAGGGTTGATTTCCCTACACCGCCTCTTCCAGTTGGGCCGGTTCCGGCGCCCGGTCGCCTTTGCGGCGGCCGGCGGGGTGGCCGGGTTGGGGGAAGAAGCGGCGGCGCTCCACGCGGGCGTGTTCGACCGACTCCTTCGCCTCGATCACATAGTCCAGCAGGCTGCGGCCGAAGTCGGAAGCCACCTGGATGTCGTCGCGGCGCACCGTCACGCCGTTGAGGTATTGCAGGCGCAGGGTGTCGCTGCCGTCCACTTCGAACAGCAGGCCGGCGAAGAAGAAGCCGAAGCTCTCGAAACCCTTGCACAGCACCGCCGTCATCGGGTCGGACAGGGGAAGCTCCAGATAGACGCAGGCATAGCCGCGCCGGCACAGCTCCCGCAGTTCCTCCAGTACCTGCTTCAGCACGTCGGCGCCGTAGGCGCGCACCGTCAGAAAGGCGCGGCCGACGTCCGGGCGGGCGGCCACGTCCATCTCCGTCGTCCGGCCCTGGAGGGAGCGCAGCGACAGGTCGGGCGAGGGCGCCTCCAGCCGGCGGTTCATCTCGCCGCGCCGGATGATGGCCTGCATCATGTCCCGGTGCCGTTCCGGGGCGTGGATGACGCGCGCCGGCTCGTCGTTGGTGCGCAGGTAGAACAGAACGGCGGAACGCCGGTCGGCCGCCTGCCCGTCGTTGATCTTGCGGAAGACCTGGGTTGCCGGGGTGAAGCCCAGCAGGAAGCCGGTCTCGAAGCCGCCCAGCGCCAGATTGCCCTTCTGCGTGAAGGTGTGGACGGCCACCGCCTCGCTGTAGAGGCCGAACAGGCCGCGCTCCCGCGCCAGCTCGCCCATGCCTTCCTTCATGCGCTCGAACAGGTGCCGCCCCCGGTATCGCGGGTCGACGGCGGCCATGGCGGTTTCGCCGGTGGTCGAGTCCGGCCCGTGCCGCAGCATCGCCAGATGCCCGACCACCTCCGCCGATTCGTTCACGGCGACGGTGGAGACGAGGCGCCCGCTGGCGAGCATCTCGACGATGCGTTCCGGGTAATAGACGAATTCCGACCCGTAGGTGTAGCCGTAGGACCGGTACATCAGCCGCGACAGGGCCGGCGCGTCGGCCGGTTCCAGCAGGCGCAGCACGACCTCGTCCTCCGCGCGCGGCGGCTCGCCGTCTCCGTCGGGTTCGGTGGTGTCCTCCATGGGCGGGGCGCTGAGGTTGCGCGCCACCTCCAGCCTTTTGCCGCCGCGCCCCAGGTTGCGGAACTCCACCGAATGGGCCAGCGCCGTGGGCAGGAAGGTGCTGACGCCGCCGGACGGCAGGCCCTTGTCCTCGATGGCGACGACGAGTTGGCCGCCGCGCTTCAGCAGCTCGGCGGTGTATTCGCCCTCCTCGCCGGGGTCGAAGGCGGTGCGGACGACGTGCAGCGCCACCTCCTCCACCAGCGCGCCGAGCGGCGGCAGCTCGTCGGGGGAGTCCACGCAGGGGCGCGCGGCGTCCATCATGAAATGCTGGAGGGCCGGCACGAACTCCGCGTTCGCCGGAACGGTGACGCGGGCGAGCAGGCGGCCCTGGAGTACAAGGTCTTGTGCGGCGTCTTGTGCGGTGTCGGCGGTCACGGCGTGCGCTCCCGAAAGGGTGACCGTCAGGCCGCCCGGATGTTGGCGATGAAGCGGACGACCTCGCTGCGGAGCTGGTCGGCCTGACCGAGCAGCCTCGTGGCCGTGTCCAGCGCCGTCTTGGCGATGCTGCCCGTCTCGGTGGCCGCCTGCGACACGTCGCCGATGGTCTGCGACACCGACTGGGTGCCCTCCGCCGCCTCCTGCGCGTGGCGGGCGATGTCCTGGGTCGCGGCGTGCTGCTGCTGCACCGCCGCCGCGATGGTGGAGGTGATCTCGCTCATCCGGCCGATGGTGCCGGCGATGCCCCGGATGGAGGCGACGGCGCGGTCCGTCACCGCCTGCATCTGGTTCACCTGCGACTGGATGTCCTCCGTCGCCTTGGCCGTCTGGTTGGCCAGCGCCTTGACCTCGTTCGCGACGACGGCGAAGCCTTTGCCGGCCTCGCCCGCGCGCGCCGCCTCGATGGTGGCGTTGAGCGCCAGCAGGTTGGTCTGGCTGGCGATGGAGTTGATCAGCTCCACCACCTGATCGATCCGGCTGGCCGCGTCGGTCAGGCCGGAGATGGCGTCGTTGGTGGCGTCGGCCTCCTCCACCGCCGTCCCGGCGATGTGCGACGACTCGGCGATGTTGCGGCTGATCTCCTCGATGGAGGCGGTCATCTCGTCGGCGGCGGAGGCGACGGAGGACACGCGGTCCGACGCGGAGGTGGAGGCCCCGGCGACGCTGACGGTCTGGCGCTGCGTCTGTTCGGCGTTGGCCGACAGGGTCTGCGCGTCCTGCCGCATGCGGCCGGCGGCGCTGAGCACCGATTCGATCACCGAATTGACGGTGGATTCCAGCTGGTTGGCGAGGTCGCGCTGCGCCTGCCGCTTGCTGTCCTCCGCCCGGCGGTTCGCGGCCTCCTGCTCCAGCTTCAGCCGTTCGACCTCCTGCGCGTTGGCGCGGAACACCTCCAGCGTGCGGGCCATGGCGCCGATCTCGTCGCCGCGGTTCAGCGCCGGGATCTGAAGCTGAAGTTTGCCGGCCGCCAGCTCCTCCATCGCGCCGCGCAGCCGGTCCAGCAGGCGGATGTTGCGGTTCACCAGGAACAGGCCGGAGACGATGCCCAGCGCCATGGCGATGGCAACCAGCGTGACGGTCAGGGTCAGGCCGGCGGAAATGCCGGCGTCCACCTGGGCGGCGGCGTTGGCGGCGTTCTGCTCGTTGGCGGCGGCCAGCGCGCCGGCCTGCCGGCCCAGCTTGTCGACCAGCGCGAACAGCGCCTGCTGCGCCTGTCCGGCGGCGGCGCGGGCGTCGATCTCGGCGGAGCGCAGGGCGAAGATGCCCTCGGGGCCGCGCCCGAAGGCGACGATGCTTTGGGCGGTCTTGCGCGGGGTCTCGTCCGACAGGATGTTGGACAGGAAGTCGGCGGAGAATTCGACCCGCTTGGCGGCGGCGGCGAACTGCTTCTCCTGCTCCGCCACCTGGGCGGCGGAGGTCGCGGCGTCGGCCTTGCCCAGCAGCGTCACGGCAAGGTTCACGTCGCTGATGATGTCCGACAAGGCCTGACGCACCGGCAGGTCCTTGGACACCAGCGTCAGGACCAGCATCGACAGCCCGTTGGCGTCGGTCGGCAGGTCCATGGTGACGCTCTGGATGCCCAGCGTCAGGTTGCGCACCATGGGCTGGAACTTGTTCAGGAAGGCGGTGTGGGCGGTGCCCAGCTCCTCCATGCGCTTGGACCGGCGGGCTGCGGTGTCCAGGCGGCGGCGCACCTCCGCGTCCAGCCTGGCGACCGCGCCGTCGGCGTCCTTCAGCGCGGCGGCCATGGTGGCGTCGGCCCCGCCGCCCAGCGCGTTCAGCTTCTCCAGCATGCCCTTCAGCGTCGCGCTGCGCCGGGCGAACAGGTCGACCGCCGCCGCGCGGGCCTTGTCGTCCGTCGCCGCCGCCAGGGAGCGGGCGACGTCGTCCAGCCCACCGCTCTCGTCGGCCAGCTTGAGGGCGCCGACGGCCAGCGGGAAGTCCCGCTGGTGGACCTGCGCGAAGAGTTCGGCGATCCGCAGCTGCGTCAGGCCGGCGCCGGCGCCGATGGCCGCCGCCGCGAGGAACATGGCGGTGAAGGCGCCGAACAGCTTGACCTTCAGGCTCAGCCCAGATGGCAGGCTCAGCCCCGATGGGGAGTGACGAACGGTGTCCATGGCGCGTGGTCCCCTAGAATGCGGCGGGCGGGATGCGTCGGAAGGCCCGTCGGCCGAGGCCGTCACGGTTTCTCATAGGTCACGACGGCCTTGCGCGCCGCCTCCAGCAGGCCCTTTCCGTCGAGGCCCTGTTCGGCCATGCCGGCGACCCAGTCGGCGTAGACCTCCTCCAGTTCCTCCCGGATGTCGCTCATCTGGGCGCCGTTGAAGCGGATCACCGCGTGCAGGCCGTCGGCGCCGAGCTTGCGCTTCGTCTCCTCCTCCACCTGATCGCGCTCCTCGGCGATGGCGATGGAGACCGCCTTGCCCAGATGCTTGTCGATGGCGGCCCGCACCGGCTCCGGCAGGGCGTCGAAGGTCGCGCGCTTCATCGCCAGCATGACCAGCGGGCCGGAGAAGTTGATATCCAGCAGGTTCTTCAGCTGGCTCATCAGCGGCTGCCCGTCGGAGCCGTTGGTGGTGGTGGACGAGTACCAGCCGTAGGAAATGCCGTCGATCAGCCCGTCCTTCATCCCGCTGCCCATGCCGTTGAGCGGCAGGGCGACCGGCACCATGCCCAGCTTCGCCATGGCGCGGCCGACGGTCTTGCTGGGGTTGCGCACGCGCAGGCCGCGCAGGTCGCGGGGGCCGTTCAGCGGGCGGGACGCCGTGAAGATGCCGTAGGCCGGCAGCGCCCACAGCCCGACCACCTTCAGCCCGGCGTAATCACGGTCGAGCTTCCCGGACTCGTACAGGTCCCAGGCCGCCCTGGTGCCGCCCACCGCGGTGCGGCGGATCAGCGGCAGCTCCATCACCGAACTGGCGGAAAAGCGCGCCGGGCTGTAGCCCTGGACGGTGTAGGCGATCTCGACGTCGCCGCTGTCCACCAGCTTCAGCAGTTCGGTGGGCTTGCCGAACTCGCCGGCGGTGCGGATGTCGATGGACACGGCGCCGTCCGTTTCGGCCTCGATCCGCCGGCAGGCGTCGACCAGCATCAGGTAGGTCGAGGTGGTCGGCGAAAAGACTGTGCCGAAGCGGAGCGTGGTCTGCGCCCCGGCGGACGGCGTGAATGAGAACAAAACGATGGCGGCGCATACCATAGCACTCAGGGCGCATACCGCAGTATTCGAAATCCGCCGCCAGGATCTCATCATGCCCTCCACTGGACGTTCTGTTCCGATGTATGGCACAGGATGAGGGCTATGCGCTACTGACAAGACTGTTACGCGTTTGTCGCTCGCCTCCTTCTGCGGCGATTCGCGTCTCGCTAAGTTTTGTTGTTGGGAGACTTTCCGTTCTTCAGAAGGCGCGCAGCGTGGTGAAGGACAGGGCGTGCCAGTTCGGGTCGGCCGCCGCCAGCAGGGCGCGGATGTGGCCAATGTGGACCTGCCCGTACAGGATCAGGATGTTGCGGCCGGGCTCCGCCAGGATGGCCTTGGCCACCTTGTCCTCGCGCAGCGTCGTCAGCGCCTCCGGCAGCATGTCGCGGGCGACGTTGCCGGAGGCGGTCGCCGCCAGCATGATTCGGACCACCGCCTGCACGCGCCGCTGCGCCCAGGCGGGCAGGGCGGCGAACTGCCGGCGGGCCTCCGCGAGGTCCACGGTCTCCCGCTCGGGCGCCCCGGCGGACAACTCCTCCGGCGGCAGGGCGGCCAGCAACTGCGAGAGGGTCACGTCGACGTTGCGGACCTCCGGCCCCGGCGGACCGAGCAGGGCGCGGTTGTCCTGCAGGACGAGTCCCTCCCCGATGACCCCGGCCATCATCTCGTAGGGGTGCTGCTTGCTCTCGGGGTTCCAGTCGGCGCCCAGCCGCCGCAGCACGTCGGCAACCCCGTTGGGGGAGGAACCGCTGTCCGGCCGCACCTCTTCATAGAAGACCAGCCAGCCCTCGCGGCGGCGTTCCGCCACATGGGCGGCGATCTCCTGGTAGAAGGCGGGCCGGGCGACGTGCACCATGCCCTGCATCTCCACCTGACGCTGCCCGTCGGTCACGACGATGCGCGACAGTTGCAGGGGCAGGTGGTCGGCGATCACCGGCAACGCGGCGACGAGACCGGCAACGGCGACGGCGAGGCCGCCGAGAGCCAGCATAAGAAATCGGAAAACGCGTTTCATGGCGCCGACGCTGGCACGAAACGCCTGCTCCGGGCAACCGGCGGATACCAGGACGATCGCATATTGAGAAGACCCTCATTTATGAGACACCCGTCATCCCCGCGAAGGCGGGGATCCAGAAAACTTCGCGTCTAAGCAGTTGATCGGTCTGGATCCCCGCCTTCGCGGGGATGACGAAAACCTTAAGAATGGGACAGCAACTCGAAATGCGATTGTCCTGAGGGCGGATCCCTCAGATCCCCACCTCCACGGCGGCGTTCACGATGTAGATCATCTCGTTCCTGTCGGCCTTGTCGGCCAGGAAGATGCCGCTGGGGGCGAGCATGCCGCCGGGCATGACCTCGATGGTGACCTGCCCGTAGGGGAAGACGGCGCGGACGGCCTCCTGGTCCAGCCGGTCGGCATCGGCCGGCACGGCGAGCCGGACATGCACCCGCATCTTGCTGGTGTCCCCGTTCACCAGCGTGCGCATTCCGGGCATGGAGTTGCGCTCGATGGCGTTGCGCACGGCGCGGATCGCCGCCTTGGTGACGTCCTGCCCGTGCAGGTCGGCACCCATCCCCAACTCGACGAACATGACCTGTTTCATAGCTTGCCCATCCAAAAACCGAAGCTCTGTCCCCTTCATGTAGGAAGCGGGGCGCCCGCGCATCCGGGACGCCACGCTTTTTCCGAAGTGCGGAAAGGCCGGCGGTCAGCCGAGCCGGAAGGCGAGATAGGTGTTGGTCCCGACCTGGCCGGGGGAGATCGCCAGGGCGCCGACGGACTTTCCGGTGAAGGTCACGCTCATGTCGATCGACCCGTTGCCGTCCAGGTCGATGTGGGCGGTGGCGCCTTCCCATCCCTTGGCGCCGGCCATCTCGGCCCAGGTGAGCTTGGATGTGCCCTCCCGCCAGCCCCAGGCGATCGTCCATTCGTTCCGTTCCAGGTCGGTGATCGTGGACCAGGTGATCTCCATGCCGCGCCCGTCGACGTAGAAGGTGTCGTTGCCGGACCCGCCGGTCAGGAAGTTGGACCCGGTGCCGCCGTCCAGCACGTCGTCGCCGTCCTGCCCGTCGGCGGCGTCGTCGCCGCCGAGCAGGTTCATGAAGTCGGCCCGGAAGCTGCCCTTGACCGCTTCGCCGTTCCTGCTCCCGAGAAACTGGTTCTGCAGCCAGGACACCGGGCCGGAGTAGGCGTCCATCCGCACCTCGTAGCTGCGCGTGCCGTCATGGACGAGCGCCCGCCGGCTGGCGTCCGTGGTGCTCAGGGCCGTCGTTGCCGCGGAGCGGGAGACGGTCCGGTCCAGGAAGACCAGCGTTTCGATGTTCTGCAGGCGGTCGACGCCATCCGGGCCGATGACGAGCAGGCTGGACGAGCCCTCCTCCTGGACCGACGCGCGCGTGGAATCGTAATTGAAGATGGCCCGGTCGTCGCCGGCGCCGCCGTCCAGCGTGTCGTCCCCGGCGTCGCCGACCAGATCGTCGTCGCCGTTCCCGCCCAGAAGCGTGTCGTTCCCGCCGCCGCCCATCAGCGTGTCGCCGCCGTCGCCGCCGTCGAGGCGGTTGGCCAGGGGCGATCCGGCCAGGACATCCGCGCCGCTACCGCCGGACGCGTTCTCGATCTGCGTTCCGTAGCCGATGAAGAACTGGTTCGTGGACAGGACGGAAGACTGCGGGGCGCCGATCCACCCCCAGCCGCCCTCGCGCAGGTCGATGTTGACCGGGGTGCTGCCCGTGGCCAGGATGGTGTCGGTTCCGCCGCCGTCCCAGATGTACTGGCTGGCCCCGCCCGGCGTCAGGAGGTAGACGTCGTCGCTGGATCGCGCATTCGGGTTCGGCCCGTAGAGATACTGGATCGCCGCGAGATCGTAGGTGCCGAGCGCTCCGGGCCATGTTCCGTGGTAGGACATGACCGTGTTGGTGCGGTTGTCCTCGGACGTGGGCAGGTAGGGCGGCGTGCCGGACCCGGAGATCACGTCGTAGTTTCCGGGATGCTTCAGGCCGAGCGCGTGGCCGATCTCATGCACGAACACCGAAAGGCTGGTGTAGTCCGGATCGATGTAGATGGTGGAGCCGCTGGTGAGCGGATAATTGGACTTGCCCGCCGTGCCGCTGGGATAGAGCTGGCACATCAGAAACTGCAGATTGGCGTTGTCGGGATTCGCCGATTCGACGAAGGAGATGTTGCTGACCGAACTCCACGCGGTCATCGCCTGCCGGGCGAGGTCCTTCTCCGCGTTGTTGAGCGGGCGGAAGCCGGGCGCGTAGCGGCTGCCCGGATTCTGGACCCAGCCGTAGGTCAGCGTGTAGCGGGTACCGTTCGACGGCGCCGCACCCCACCGGCTTCCGCTGTCGAGCGCGCGGATGAACAGCGGAAGCGCGGCGTCCGCCGCGAAGGTGGATGAGCCGTCAGCGGTCGACCAGTCCGACGCGCTTGACCCCGTGGAAAGCGCGTCGGATTGAAGCTCGTCAAAGCATGCCCAATCAAAACCCGATTGCTCGGCCATAACGCAGGATCCCGCCGATCGTCCATTGTTCCGAAAGTTCTTAGGTTTCTAAGATTTCCCGGTGGTTTATCGGGCGTCATCATCGTTGATGAAGGCGGATTCCTTCAAGGGGCAAGGATGCGATGGTGTGTCGCGGTCGTCCCCTGGCCATTTGTTTGCTTCCGTATGTTTTCCCTCTGTTGTAACCTTTGTTGGATGCTGTCCCGGATGTGGGGCGGAAGTCAGCCGAGCCGGAAGGCGAGGTAAGGATCGCTCCCGACCTGGCCCGGCGAGGTCGCCAGCGCGCCGACCGGCTTCCCGGTGAAGGTTATGCTCATGTCGGTGGATCCATTGCCGTCCAGGTCGATTCGCGCGGTGGCGCCCTCCGATCCCTTGGCGCCCGCCATCTCGTCCCAGGTGAGCTTGGACGTTCCTTCGTTCCAGCCCCAGGCGATCGCCCATTCGTTGGGCTGAAGGTCGGTGATGGTGGACCATGTGACCGCGCCGCCGCGGCCATCCACGTCGAAGATGTCGGTGCCGTCCCCTCCGGTCAGGAAGTTGGAGCCGGTGCCGCCGTCCAGCACGTCGTTGCCGCCCTGGCCGTCGGCGGCGTCGTTGCCACCCAGCAGGTTCATGAAGTCGGCGAGACCGGTGCCCACCACCGCCTCGGACCCCGCGGTCCCCAGGAACTGGTTCTCCAGCCCGGCGACCGGCCCGGCGTAGGGCGTCATCCGCGCGTCGAAGCTCGTCGTGCCGGCGGAGACGTGGGCCGTACGGTCGGCGGCGGCCGGCCGCAGCTCCGCCAGTGCCGCTGCTCGCGACAGGGTGCGGTCGGAGAAGACCAGCGTGTCGATACTGCGCAGGCGGTCCGTGCCCCCGGCACCGGTGACCAGCAGGTCGGTCCCGCCGGGCAGCGTGTCGGCGCTGACGACGGCGTAGGAGGATGGGAAGGCGAACACGGCCCGATTGGTCCCGGCGCCGCCGTCCAGAAAATCGTCGCCCCGGTCGCCGGCCAGATCGTCGTTCCCGTCGCCCCCGATCAGGGTGTCGTTCCCGGTCCCGCCCTGCAGCGTGTCGTTCCCGGCGCCGCCTTCCAGGCGGTCGGCGCCCGTGGAGCCGATCAGATGGTCGGCGCCGCTTCCCCCGATGGCGTTCTCGATCCGCGTGCCGTAGCCGATGAAGAACTGGTTGTCGGCCAGGATCGAGTTCTGCCGGGCGCCGAACCATCCCCAGCCGCCGTCGCGCAGGTCGATGGTGACCGGAGTGCCGGCCCCGGCGGCCGAGATGGTGTCGTTCCCGCCGCCGTCCCAGATGTAGCGTCCCTTCGCCCCCGCCGCGAGCAGGTAGAGGTCGTCCCCGGAGCGTACGGTGCTGTTCGGTCCGTAGAGATACTGGATGGCCGCGATGTCGTAGGTGCCGAGCGTCCCCGGCCATGTGCCCCGGTAGGACATGACCGTGTTGGTGCGGTTGTCCTCGGCGGTCGGCAGGAAAGGCGGCGTGCCGCTTCCGGACTGGCCGTTGTAGTTGCCCGGATGCTTCAGGCCCAGCGCGTGCCCGACCTCGTGCGTGAAGGTCGTGGGGCCGGCGGACTCCGGGTCGAGATAGAGGCTGGAGCCGCCGGGATAGGGGTAGTTCGACATGCCCGACGCGCCGAACGCGTCCAGCTGGCTGGACAGGAATTGCAGGTTCGCGCTGCCGGGATCCGCCGCTTCGGTGAAGGTGACGTTGGAGACGGCGCTCCACAGGCCCATCGCCTTCAGGGCCAAGGCCTTCTGGGCGTCGCTGAAGGGCCGGAAGCCGGGGGCGTACTGCGTGCCGGCGTCCTGAATCCAGCCGTAGGTCAGGGTGTAGTGCGTTCCTCCGCTGGGAAAGTCGCCCCAT
This sequence comes from Azospirillum mesophilum, assembly GCF_053470405.2. Classification (NCBI taxonomy): domain Bacteria; kingdom Pseudomonadati; phylum Pseudomonadota; class Alphaproteobacteria; order Rhodospirillales; family Azospirillaceae; genus Azospirillum; species Azospirillum mesophilum. The sequence continues at coordinate 78,873 of NZ_JBPXMQ020000009.1, read as the reverse complement.
CGGTAACCGCTGTAGAGCGCAGCGATGAAGAGAGGCGGAGCCACCGTATCCGCCACCGTGTCCAGACCGCTTTGTTCGACACCCGCAATGTCGGTCATGGTGCGGCACCTCCCCCTGTTTGCGCCGATGTTTTTAAAAAGCCTATCGAATTGGGCCTTTCCACGGTCCTGCTCCGGGATCCATTGTCTCTGCTCCCTATAAGATTGCTCGACGCCGAAGTGTTCCTTCGGTGCGTCCAATGCGTGAGCGATGCCTCCGGCGACAGCGCCGTCATCGGCCCGGCGCCGCGCGGCGACACGGCTTGGTCTGGCAGCGACCACGGCGGTAAACGAGCTTTATAGAAAAACCGTCATTTTCTTCAGTAAACGGCTCGTGAATCTCGGAAATGGTAAAGTAAGACAAGGCATGCTCTATTAAGTCGCATTCCTGTCACAGGTGAAAACGCAATTCACTGGTTGACACACTGTGAAAAATCCGCAAACGTTGCCGCAGAACAACAACGGAGGAGAAAAAGAGTGCGCTGTGGATGCGTTGCGCTCGCATTTTGTGCCGTTACTGTTGGTGCGTGTTCTTCGAATGCAGAGATCGCGTCGGTTCGTTCTTTAGAGCCGACATTTCCAGAACTAACTGTTTCGAAAGTCGAACCGGTTTTTGTCCACGAAGGAAAGGCTTCCTTCTACTCCGACTCTTTCAGTGGCCGGCGCACGGCGTCGGGAGAACGCTTCAGCCAGAACAAGCTGACCGGGGCATCCCGCAAATTCCCGTTGGGGAGCCGGGTCGTCGTCACCAACGCGGACAACGGCAAGAGCGTCGAAATCGTCATCAACGACCGCGGTCCCTACATCAAGGGGCGCGTGATCGACCTGTCCCGGAAGGCGGCGCAGGAACTCGGCATGATCGAGGACGGCGTGGTCGACGTCCGCATCGAAGCCAAGCCCTCGACCCAGCCGAACCGCCACCTGCGCACCCGGCTGACCGAGATGGTTGCCGAACTCTCCCCGCCGGCCGACACCCCGTCGCCCATCCTGCCCATCGCCTTCGACGCCATGGGCGCGGGCGCTCAGGACCGCCGGGTCGCGGCTGCCGAATAGGGCCGCCGAAAAAAGGCCCACCGAATGGGCTCACCGAACAGGGGCAAGCCCCGCATTTCGGACGAACAGGAAACAAACCATGCTGAAACTCGTGATTCACGACGCGGACCATGCTGCCGGCCTGTATCTGGCGCGGGTCGGTGCCGTGCGCCAACTCATCGCCGAGCTGAAGGCCCTCAAGGACACGCCGTCGGCGTCGCTCTTCATGGAGGCGCTGGCCGAGCGCTGCCTCGAACGCGGCTGGAGCTTCACCCCCGCCGACCCGCTGGTGCGCGGCTGCGCCTCGCGGCTCCACATCGTGGAGGTCCACCTGGATCCGACCCGCCCCGGCACGCCCTTCGTGGCGTTGTACGAGCCCGGCGACGACGGCCACCCGCGCCGCCGCCTGCACGACACGCTGGAAGGCCTCGCCGGCCGCCTCCGCCTGCCGCAAGGCTTCGCAACCCCGGTTCGGCCGGCGGTGGAGGCTGGTACTCTTACGGCCTGAACGCTGTTGTGCGTTGAGATGCCTTAAAGCCCCAGGGACTCGTCGATGGCGCCGGTGTTGGCTGGATTGAAGGGGTTGAGAAACCGCACGCCCTCCAGGTCCCGTCCATCCTGGAAATCCTCGCTCAGCAGAAGGCGAGCGCCCGCGCGCCGGGCCACGGACCACATCATGGCATCCCAGAAGGCGATGCCATGCGTCCGCTGGACGCGGATCGCGTCGACGGCATCGGCGAACATGGCCTCCTTGACCGGGAACACATCGGCCCAGATGTCGACGTAGACGGCGGCCCGTTCGGGCTGAACGCGCTCTTTGCGGATGGCGACGGCGTAGAACTCCGTCAATGCCTGAAGCGGGAGCTTTCCCCGACCGGCCGCGCTGATGCGGTCGAGAAGCTCAACGGCTCTCGCGTGCTTCCGCTGGTCGCCGGCGTTGTCGGCCGCGTACAGCAGAATGTTGGTGTCGATGCCCGCCAGCATCACCGGGCGTGCAGCCCGTCGCGGTCCACGCCGCCGGAAAAGCCCAGGGGCAAACCTTCCTGCAAAAGCGCCAGCATGCGCTGGCGCGCCTTTTCCCGGCTGTCCGGGGCGGGAGCTTCGGCGGGGGAAAGAACGGCGACCGGCTTGCCATCCTTGGTGATGGTGACGCGTTCACCCCCTTCGACATCGCGCAGAACCTTCGAAAAATTGCGGTCCGCTTCTGTCGCGCTGATGCTTCCGTCGGGCATGCGAGTCCCCGTGGCCGGTGGTGAGGTCCGTCTGGATGTACGGTGCCCATCGGTTCCGGGCAAGCGCGCTCAGTAGGGCAGGCGCTGGCCGTTCCAGGCGAACAGGCCTCCGCTGTCGGCCGGCGTCAGGCCGTTGAGTACGGACAGCAGGTGCGCGGCGGCGGCCTCGGGCGCGAACAGTTTGCCCTCCGCCACGCCGGCCTGGAAGGGCTTCGACAGGCCGGTGTCCACGGTGCCCGGATGCAGGGCGACGCACAGCGCGTCCGGCCGCGAGCGGGCCAGTTCGATGGAGGCGGTGCGGATGATCTGGTTCAGCGCCGCCTTGGCCGCGCGATAGCCGTACCAGCCGCCCAGCCGGTTGTCCCCGATGCTGCCGACCTTGGCGGAGATCGCCGCGAAGACCGCCCGGCCCCGGCGGGGCAGCAGCGGCAGGAAATGCTTGGCGACCAGCGCCGGGCCGATGGTGTTCACCTGAAACAGCGTGGCCAGGGCCTGCGGGTCGAGCGACCGCCAGCTCTTCTCGGGCTGGACGCCGTCTCCGTGCAGCAGGCCGGTGGCGACGAACACCAGATCGACCGCACCGGCCGCCTCCGCCGCCCCGGCGATGGAACCCTCGTCGGTCAGGTCGATGGGACCCGGCCGCAGCCTCGGCGCGGGGGCGGGCGGACGGCGGGCGAAGGCCAGGACCTCCGCCACGCCGGGGTCGTCGAGCAGCAGCCCGGTCACGGCGGAGCCGATGCCCCCGCCGGCCCCGATCACGACCGCACGGATCGGGTGGTCGAATCCCCTCACCCCGCCGAAGCCATCGCCCATCGGCCCTCCTACCGGATGATCACCACCACCAGCCGCTTCGGTCCGTGCACGCCATAGGCCAGCGTCTGTTCGATGTCCGCCGTCTTCGACGGGCCGGAGATCAGCAGCGCGTTGGTCGGCATGCCGTCGGCCCAGCGGTTCTCGGTCATCGCCTGCCAGAAGGTGTCGTAGAGCCGGTCCGCCCGCAGCAACGCCAAGTGCATGTGCGGCACCAGCGACATCAGCCGCGGCTCATCGACGTTCGGCCAGACGATCAGGCTGCCGGTGTCGGCGATGGCGCCCAGCGTCGTCGTGATGCCGGCGTCGATGCCGTCGAACAGGCGCTCCTTGAAGGTCTCGACGTCGCGGTCATAGGGGACCAGTTCCGGCCCGCCCTCCGCCCACTCGGCGGAGAGCCGCGCGCCGGCCTCGGTCGCCGGGCCGAAGAGGAGGGTGCGCGTGCCCTGCGCCTTCAGGAACGCCTGAACGGCGGTGGGCCAGTCCTGCTCGGTCGTTTCCAGGAATTCCGTGTGGACGGCCTCCATCATGCGCTTGATGCGCTCCAGCCGTTCGGCGGGGTCCCAGCGCTTCTCGCGCAGGACGGTGAAGTCGGACGCGGGCGGGGTGACGGGGTGCGCGTCGCGGCCGGCGCGCAGCTTGCCCAGAATGGCGCCTCTGGAATCGTTGGGGCGGGCGTCAGACATCGGGGATCCCCTTCTCGCGGGCGAGGTCGTGGAGCGTGCGGGAGGCGAAGCGCGGCTTGTTGCGCACGCTCGTCCATTCCTTCAGCAGCGGCAGCGCGTTGGGCGCGACGTTGCCCAGCGTCTTCGCGACCCCCGTCGCCATGCGGTAGGCGAGCGGCGAGGCGAAGGTCGCCGACCAGCCCTTCCACACCATGGCCTCCGCCTTGCTGGCCTTGGCCCCGGCGTCCTTCACGGCGGTGCCCGGATGGACGGCTTCCGAACGCAGTCGGCCCAGGATTTCCACGATGGGGATGCGCACCGGGCAGATCTCGACGCAGGCGTTGCACATGGTGCAGGCGTGCGGCAGCTCCCCGCGGCGGTCAAGCCCTTCGATCTGCGGGACGACGATCTGGCCGATGGGGCCGGGGTAGGGCGCCTGATAGGCGTGGCCGCCGACGCGCGTGTAGACCGGGCAGTGGTTCATGCAGGCGCCGCAGCGGATGCAGCGCAACGTGTTGCGCAGCTCGTCATCGGCGTAGATGGCGGACCGGCCGTTGTCGAGGATCACCAGATGGATCTCGCGCGGGCCGTCCTTCTCCCCGTCCTTGCGGGGCGTGGTGATCATGTTGACGTAGGTCGTGATCGGTTGCGCGGTGGCCGAGCGGGTCAGCAGGCTGATGACCGGCGGCACGTCCTCCAGCTTCTCCACCACCTTTTCCAGGCCCATGACGGCGATGTGCACCGGCGGGACGGTGGTGCTCATGCGGCCGTTGCCTTCGTTCTCAACGAGGCAGATGGTCCCGGTCTCCGCCACCGCCATGTTGACGCCGGAGATGCCGACGTCGGCGGTCGCGAACTTCTTGCGCAGCACCCGGCGGGCGAGGTCGGTCAGCTGCGCTACATCCTCCGTATACTCCGCCTCCTTGATCTTCTGCTTGAAGAGGTGGGCGATCTGCTTGGTGTTCATGTGGATCGCGGGCATGATGATGTGCGAGGGCATCGCCTCATCAAGCTGCACGATGTATTCGCCGAGGTCGCTTTCCAGGCTTTCGATGCCGTGCTTTTCCAGGAAGGCGTTGAGGTGCATCTCCTCCGACACCATCGACTTGCCCTTGACCACCAGCTTCGCGTTCACGCGCTGCATGATGGAGAGCACGATGGCGTTGGCCTCGTCGGTGGTGGAGGCCCAATGCACCCGGATGCCGTTCTTCGTGCAGTTGGCTTCCAGCTTTTCCAGCAGTTCCGGCAGCTTCGACAGGGCGCGCAGCCGCACCGAGGCGCCCAGCGCGCGCATGGCGTGCCATTCGTGGCTGTCGGCGAACTGCACCGCGCGCTTGGACATCAGCCCGTCCATGGCGCGGCGGAAATTGGCGCGAAGCTGAGGGTCCTTCAGGGCGGCGCTGGACGCCTTGGAAAAGTTGATTTCCATGTCACCCATTGGTCCGCTCCTTCAGGAACTGGGCGATGTGGACGCCGCGGACAGGCTTCTTGCCGGCCTCCAGCGCGCCGGTGATGTTCATCAGGCAGCCGCAGTCGCCGGACACCACGGCCTTGGCCCCGGTGTTCTCGATGTCCGCGACCTTGTCGCCGACCATGGCGGCGGAGATCTCCGGGTGCCGCACGGCGAAGGTGCCGCCGAAGCCGCAGCATTCGCGTTCCCGCTGCAACTCCACCAGCTCCACGTTGGCGAGCTGGCGGAGCAGCGCCTTCGGCTCCTCCACCACGCCCATCTCGCGCTGCGCGTGGCAGGAGGCGTGCCACGTGACGCGCACCGGCTCGCCCTTGTCCTCCAATTTGACGTTCAGCACCTGCACGAGGAACTGCGTCAGCTCCCACACGCGGCTTGCGACCTGCTTCGCCTGGGCCTCGTCGGGCTGGCCCTTGAACAGGTCCGGCCAGTGCTTCTTCATCATGCCGGCGCAGGAGCCCGACGGCACGACGATGGGCTGGTCGCCGGGGAACAGGCCGATCTGCGCCCGCGCAACCTTCAGCGCCTCCTCCCGATAACCGGAGTTGTAGGCGGGCTGGCCACAGCAGCTCTGCCCCTGCGGGAAGACGACGCGGACGCCTTGCGCCTTCAGCAGGTCGATGCCAGCCATGCCGGCCTCGGGGTAGAACATGTCGACCAGACAGGTGCCGAAGTAATAGACGCTGTCCGGGCGGCCTATGGAGCCGTTGGTGCTCATCTTCCCTCCCAATCCCCAAAAGCGAACTTAGTTCGCTTTTGCTTTTAAATGGCCTCACTTGCCGGCCGGGCTGCGGACGCATGGGCGTCCGGGACTGCGGTCGCAGTCCCGCGCGGATTGAAATCCGCTTAGAATGCGGGTTCCGATGCGCGCTTGGATGCCGGGGCGGCGGCCTTCGGCGTCGAGCATGCATCCACCAGATATAGGATCGAACGGTACGGCATGCCGGAATGGTGCGACAGGCCGATCTCGCAGGTCCGGCTGGTCGAATAGCCGGCGGACGTCCCTTCCGGGATGTCCTTGTTCAGGTGGCGGAGCGCGTGGGCGTTCAGCTCCGGCCGGGTGAAGCCCTTGTCGCCGGCGAAGCCGCAGCAGCCGACGTCCTCCGGCACCACGACCCGCTCCGCGCAGGCGGCGGCGATGGCCTTCAGCTTGGCGTCCAGCCCCATGCGGCGCGTGCTGCAGGTCAGGTGCAGGACGGCCGGCTCCGCCTGCTTGCGGAAGCTCAGCCGGTCGAGGAGGTGGTCGTGGATGAACTCCACCAGATCCAGCACCGGCAAGCCGTCATCCTTGAGGTGCTTCTTCAGGCGCAGGGCGCAAGGGCTGGTGTCGATCACCACGGGCAGGCGGCCGCCGCAGCTCGCCGCACGGATGGCCGCGGCCATCTCGTCGGCCTTGGCGTCGGCCTGCCGGGCAAGGCCCTTGCTCTCCAGCGGCATGCCGCAGCACAGCGACGACAGGCCGTCCGGATAGACCACGCGGAAGCCGGCCTTGCGGAACAGCGCCTCCGTCTTCACGGGCAGCGGTGTGCTTTCCGGATCGTCGGCGGCGGGACCCATGCTGCGGCTGGTGCAGCTCGGCACATAGACGACGGCCGGCGCCTCCACCGGGCCGACGATGGGAGCCTCCGGGTGGAAGTTCATCGCCGTGGGCAGCGCGCGGGGCAGTTGGGGGAGCCGCTCGCCGAGCGCCCGCTTGGCGAGGTTGCCGAGCGTCAGCCCGGCGCGGGCGGCGCCCAGCACCCCGGCGGTGTGGTTGGCGACGAAGCTGCCGACCGCCTGCGCCACGGCGCCCTGCCGCTCGCCACGGATCGCCTTGATGAGCAGCCCCGTCTCGATCCCCACCGGGCAGGCGGTGGAGCACAGGCCGCAGGCGGCACAGGTGTCGATGCCCTGGTAATCATAGGCGGCGTGCAGCGCGCCCAGCCGTTCGGCGTCGGTGCCCTCGGCCTCCAGCCGCGCGATCTCGCGCCAGCCAACGATGCGCTGGCGGGGCGACAGGGTCATCTTGTGGGACGGGCAGGTCGGCTCGCAGAAGCCGCACTCGATGCAGGTGTCCACCAGACGGTGCGCGGCGGGCAGGGCCTTCAGGTTCTTCAGGTGCGCGTCCGGGTCGTCGTTCAGGATGACGCCGGGATTCAGCAGCCCTTCCGGATCCAGCAGCGCCTTGATGTCCTTCATCAGGCCATAGGCCTGGGCGCCCCACTCCATCTCCACGAAGGGGGCCATGTTGCGGCCGGTGCCGTGCTCCGCCTTCAGGGAACCGTCGTATTTCTTCACCACCATCTCGCAGACCGCGTCCATGAAGCGGCGGTAGCGGTCGACCTCCTCGTCCGTGTCGAAGGCCTGGGTGAAGACGAAGTGCAGGTTCCCTTCCAGCGCGTGGCCGAAGATGATCGCCTCGCTGTAGCCGTAGGCGGCGCACAGAGCCTGAAGCTCCACCGTCGCCTCGGCCAGCCGGTCCAGCGGGAAGGCCACGTCCTCGATGATGACGGTGGTGCCGGTCTTGCGCATGGCGCCGACCGCCGGGAACAGGCCCTTGCGGATCTTCCAGAAGCCCTCGCAGGCCTTGGCGTCGGTGGTGAAGGCGACGTCGAACAGCGTGCGCGTCTGCGCCAGCACGGCGGTGATGGCGGCGAGGTTGCGGTCCAGGTCGGCGGCGTCGGCCCCGCGCGTCTCCACCAGCAGGGCGGCGGCGTTCCCGTCCAGCCCGGCGATGAAGTCCGGCATGCCCGGCTTGCCCTCCACCGAGCGCAGGGCGGGGCGGTCCATCAGCTCCACCGCCGCGACGGGCGTCGGCTTCAGCAGGGCGGTGGCGCGGCAGGCCTCGGCGATGTCGGGGAAGACCAGCAGGGCGCTGGCCTTGTGGGCGTGCTCCGGCACCGTGCGGAAGGTGATCTCGGAGATGAAGCCCAGCGTCCCCTCCGACCCGATCATCAGGTGCTGGAGGATGTCGATGGGATCCTTGTGATCGACCAGCGCGTTCAGGCTGTAGCCGGTGGTGTTCTTGATGCGGAACTTGGCCCGGATGCGTTCGGCCAGCGTCTCGTCGGCGCGCGTGCGCGCGGCCAGTTGAGCGAGGCCGGAGAGCAGGGGCGCGTGGCTCTTGCCGAAGGCGTCGCGGCTGTGCGCGTCGGCGGTGTCCAGCAGCGTGCCGTCGGCCAGCACCAGCCGCATGGAGGACAGCGTGCGGTAGCTGTTCTGCGCGGTGCCGCAGCACATGCCGCTGGCGTTGTTGGCGGCGATGCCACCGATCTTCGCCGTGTTGATGGAAGCCGGGTCCGGCCCGATCTTCCGCCCGAAGGGGGCGAGCTTGCGGTTGGCTTCCGCCCCGATCACGCCGGGCTGGAGGGTGACCGTCTCCGCCCCCGGCGGGATGGTGCAGCCGCGCCAGCCGTCGCCCAGCAGGACAAGGACGGAGTCGCTGACCGCCTGGCCCGACAGGCTGGTGCCGGCGGCGCGGAAGGTGACCGGCGCCTTGACCGACCGGCAGGCGTGCAGCAGGCGGACCACCTCGCCCTCCGTCTCCACGACGGCGACGATCTTGGGGATCAGGCGGTAGAAGCTGGCGTCCGTGCCATAGGCCAGCGTGCGCAGCGGATCGGTGATCAGGCGCTCGGCCGGCATGAACTCCCGAAAGGCCGCGTGCAGACGGTCATAGGGGGCGGGCAGCATCGGTCGACAGCTCCTTCTGAAAGCCGCAGCGCGGTACGCGGGTAATCTAGCGGCCCGGCGCGCGTGTTGGCAAAAACTTTTGACCAGGATGGTTTCGGCGAAGGCGGCGGTGCGCGCCCGCACCGCGAAAAGGAAGCGGCGCCGCCCGGCCGGTGGGCGGGGTGGCGCCGCGCGTTTTCAGGTCAACGGAACGACCCGTCGGCTCACGGGATCATCCAGGACAGGACGTAGGCCTGGATGGCGGTGATGATGCCGATGATCGCCACGAAGAACAGGCTGTGCTTCACGGTGAAGCGGAACAGCTCCGACTCCCGGCCGATCAGGCCGACCGCGGCGCAGGCCACGGCGATGGACTGCGGGGAGATCATCTTGCCGGTGACGCCGCCGGTCGTGTTGGCGGCGACCAGAAGCACGTCCGAAACGCCGACCTGCTGCGCCGTGGTGGCCTGGAGGCCGCAGAACAGCGCGTTGCTCGACGTGTCGGAGCCGGTCAGGAACACGCCCAGCCAGCCGAGGATCGGCGAGAAGAACGGGAAGGCCGCACCCGTGCCGGCCAGCAGCAGCGCCAGCGTGGAGGACAGGCCCGAATAGTTGGCGATGAAGGCGAAGGCCAGCACCATGCCGATGGAGTAGATCGGGCGCTTCAGCTCGTTCACCGTCTCGGCGAAGGTCTTCAGCCCCTCGGCCGGGCGCATCTTCAGCATGATCATGGAGATCAGCGCGGAGATGAGGATGGCCGTGCCGGTGGCCGACAGCAGGTCCAGCTTGTAGACCGCCTCGATCGGCTTCGGGGTGGCGACGATGGGGGCCGCCTTCAGCACCAGCTTGTCCAGGCCGGTAATGGGGAAGTACAGCACCGTGTCGGCGAGCGCGCCGCCCTTGGCGAACAGCGCCTTGAAGGGCTTCAGGCTCCAGATCGTGACGATGACGGTCAGGATGACGAAGGGCGACCAGGCCTTGATGATCTCGCCGGCGGTGTAGGTCCGCTTGGCGTCGCCGAACTGGCCCACCGCCATGGCGCCGGCCGACTGCGGCACCGGCGTGGCGAGCGGGGAGTGCGAGAAGCGGAAGATCGCCTTCGGCTTCCAGACCTTCAGGAACACGGTGATGCAGATCAGGCTGACCAGGGCGGAGGTGATGTCCGGCAACTCCGGCCCGATGAAGTTGGCGGTGAAGTACTGCGTGACGGCGAAGGTGCCGCCGGCCACCAGGATGGCGGGCCAGGTCTCGCGGATGCCCTTCCAGCCGTCCATGATCATGATGATCCAGAAGGGGACGAACACCGACAGCAGCGGCAGCTGGCGGCCGGCCATGGCGCCGATGCGGAACGGGTCCAGCCCGGTCACCTGCCCGGCGACGATGATCGGAATGCCCATGGCGCCGAAGGCCACCGGGGCGGTGTTGGCGATCAGGCAGAGGCCGGCGGCGTAGAGCGGGTTGAAGCCCAGCCCGACCAGCAGCGCCGCGGTGATGGCCACCGGCGCGCCGAAGCCCGCCGCACCTTCCAGGAAGGCGCCGAAGGAGAAGCCGACCATCAGCATCTGAAGGCGCTGGTCCTCGGTGATCGAGACCACCGACGAGCGGATGATCTCGAACTGTCCCGTCTTCACCGTGATCTTGTAGAGGAACACGGCGGCGACGATGATCCAGGCGATGGGCCACAGGCCGTAGAGGAAGCCGTAGACGGCCGAGCCCAGGGCCATGCCGACCGGCATCTTGTAGAACAGGATGGCGACCGCCAGCGAGATCGCCACGGTGATGGTGCCGGCGACATGGCCCTTCATGCGCAGAATCGTCAGCGCCACGAAGAAGAAAATGATGGGCAGAGCGGCCACAAGTGCCGATAGCCACAGGTTCCCCGCCGGGTCGTAGACTTGTGTCCAGGTCTGCATGCTGAGTTCCTATACCCTTTTCTCGTGCGAATCCTGAAAGCGTGGCCTTGCTGCGGACCTGGGTCTTTGCGCCTTTTCGCCCCGGGCATCGTCCGACCGGGACGGTGCGATCCGTGGGAAAGGCTGTTATTGTGGTCCTGGCGTGGTCAAAACAAATGACCAAAGGCCAAGGGACGGATACAATGTGTTGCCAACGATTGCAATCCGGAAATTAAGATCGCCAGACGGCCCGCTCCACGCCGCATTGTTGCGGGGGTGGACGCGCGGAACGTGCGGCGATATCAAGCAGCGCGCGCAAGGAGAGGGATGCGGTCGATGCAGGGGATGATAAAGCCGGCCAAACTGGCGGACGCCATCGCGGAGCACCTGGAGACGTTGATTCGCGAGGGCGTGCTGCGGCCGGGCGAAAAGCTTCTGCCGGAACGGGAACTGGCCCTGAAGCTGGACGTGTCCCGGCCGTCGCTGCGCGACGCGCTGGTGAAGCTGGAGGAGCGCGGGCTTCTGGTCACGGCGCGGAACGGCACCCACATCGCGCAGTTCCTGGCGCCCATCGCCACGCCGCTGGCCACGCTGCTGCAATCCGACCCGGACTCCACCTTCCATTACCTGGAGTTCCGCTGCTCCATCGAGGCCGCCGCCGCCGGTCTCGCCGCGCAACGGGCGACCGACCTGGACCGCGACGCCATACGCGGGCTGGTGACGCGCATGAAGGCCGCCCACGGCAAGGACGATCCGACGGAGGAGTCGGACGTGGACGCGCAGCTCCACCTCGCCATCTACGAGGCGGCGCACAACACCGTGATGCTGCACATCATGGGGGCGCTGTCGGAGATGCTGCGCAACGACGTGTTCTACAACCGCGAGCGCCTCTACACCCGGCCGGGCGTGCGCGACCTGCTGCTGGACCAGCATCTGGCGATCGCCGAGGCGGTCATGGCCGGCAATCCCGACGCCGCCCGCGCCGCGGCGGAGGCGCACGTCACCTTCACCATGCTTACTCTGCGTGAAATCCGGAACGACGATGCCCGGCTGGAGGCGTCGCTCCGCCGCATCGGCCGAAGCGACCTGATCGACAGCGAAGCCTGAGCCGTCGCGGCGCTTATCAGGGATCGCTCATTTACTGCGGGATTCAACTCAGGCGAGTTCCTGCTGCGCCGCAGCATCGCCTTTGTCTTTTGTTTCGAAAACCTAGGACGTTTGGTCGCACTTCCTTGCAATTGTCGATTGCTTCCTCTAGACCCTTTGAGCCAGAAGGATTACTACGTACGACGGGGAAGTTATGGCTAATCTGGTTGGGTCGGCTGGTGACGATACGCTGACGGGCGGCAGGGGCAACGATACCTTCATCGGTGGAACCGGCAACGATTCGCTCGATTTCGGCGGTGGCGGCAATGACGTCCTGAACTATTCCGGGCTGAGCGGGCCGATCGACTTCAACCTGCCGAATCTCACCGTGTCGAAAGGCGCGGACGGGACCGACCAGCTTTCCAACATCGGCCAGGATCCGATTTTCGACGACCTCACCGTCATCGGGACCGCCGGCAACGACTCCTTCACCTACGACAACAAGGCGGGCTTCACCAGCATCCGTCCGGGTGCCGGCAACGACACCATCACCGCCGTCAACGGCCAGGACGGCCGCGTCCTCTACGACAACGCGCCGACGGGCATCAGCGCCAACCTCGCGACCGGCACGGTGTCCGACGGCTTCGGCGGCACCGACACGCTGGTCGGGGTCAACCGGATCCGCGGTTCCAAGTACAACGACACCGTGACCGGCAGCGCCGGCGACGACACGTTCGAGGACGCCGGCGGCAACGACCGGTTCGACGGCGGCGCCGGCACCGACATCGTGCGCTACCAGAACGCGCCCAAGGGCATCGTCGCCAACCTCGCCACCGGCATCATCCAGGACGGCTACGGCGGCCAGGACACGGTCACCAGCGTCGAGCGCGTGCGCGGCTCCAACTTCGGCGACTACATGATCGGTTCGGACGGCAACGACCGTCTGGACGGTGACGGGAACGTCAGCACCGACACGATCGACGGCAACGATACGCTGTTCGGCGGCGGCGGCAACGACCTGCTGAACGGCGACGCGGGCGACGACTATCTCGACGGCGGCATCGGCAACGACACCATCGAGGCCGGCCCCGGCAACGACACCATCGAGGGCGGCCTGGGCGACGACATCGCCACCTACTGGCTGAAGGGCGTGACCGGTCCGCTGACCCTGCAGCCCGGCCAGAACAACGAGATGCTGGTGCTCGCCAACGGCGTGCAGGTGGTGAGCATCGCGCGGACGGGCGCCAACGCCCTGACCGTGACCGATCTGCGCACCGATTCGCCGCTCGGAACCGACAAGCTGACCAACGTCGAGCATGTCTATGTGGCGATCACCGGCGCCAGCGGGCAGGGCAGCTCCGTGTACCTGACCCCCCTGATGGTGTCCGGGACGAACGGCAGCGACACGCTGTACGGCACGATGGGCAACGACACCTTCGGCGGTGGGGCGGGCAACGACACGCTCAACTTCGGGGGCGGCGGCCTGGATGTGCTCGACTACTCCAAGCTGAACGGGCCGATCAACTTCGACCTTTCGGCGAAGACGGTCTCCAAGGGCGCGAACGGCACCGACCAGCTCACCAATCTCGGCCAGGTCAACGCCAGCGACGACATCACCGTCATCGGCACGACGGGCAACGACACCTTCTATTACGACCGCTCGGCGCCGTTCGTCACGATCCAGCCGGGGGCTGGCAACGACACCATCACCACGGTCTATGGCCAGGACGGCCGCGTCCTGTACGGCGACGCGCCGGCGGGCGTGAACATCAATCTTGCAACCGGCACGGTGTCCGACGGCTACGGCGGCACCGACACGCTGAACGGCATCAACCGGGTCCGCGGGTCCAAGTTCAACGACACCATGACCGGCGGCACCGGCGACGACACCTTTGAGGACGTCGGCGGCAACGACGTGATCGACGGCGGCGCGGGCTTCGACGCCGTGCGCTATCACAACGCGCCCAGGGGCATCGTCGCCAATCTCGTCACCGGCATCATCCAGGACGGCTACGGCGGCCAGGACACCGTCACCAGCATCGAGCGCGTGCGCGGTTCCGACTACGGCGACTACATGCTCGGCTCCGACGCGAACGAGCGGCTGGACGGTGACGGAAACATCACCAACGACGTTAATGTCGACGGCAACGACACGCTCTACGGCGGCGGCGGCAACGACACGCTGAACGGCGACGCGGGCGACGACTATCTGGACGGCGGTTCGGGCGACGACTCGATCGAGGCCGGGCCGGGCAACGACACCATCGACGGTGGTGCTGGCAACGACGTGCTGGCCTATTGGCTGAAGGACGTGACCGGTCCGCTGACCACCCAGGCCGGCCAGAACGGCGACATGCTGGTGCTCGCCAACGGCGTGCAGGTGCTGAGCATCGCCCAGGCGAACGGCGCCTTCGCCGTGACCGACCTGCGCAACGGCTCGCCGCTCGGCACCGACCGGGTGACCAACATCGAGCACATCCAGGTCGGCATCAGCGGCGCCAGCGGGCCGGGCAACTGGCTCTACCTGGACATCGCCCCCTCCGTCTACGACAACCCGCAGGGCGGCGGCAGCATCAACGGTACGGCGCTGAGCGATCTGCTGGACGCCACCGTGCTGTTTCCGAACGCCCCCGCGAGCGCCAGCATCAGCATCCAGGGCAACGCCGGCAACGACACGATCATCGGCCACGCCGGCAGTGACTACATCAACGGCGGCACCGGCGACGACAGCATCAGCGCGGGTGGGGGCAACGACTACGGCCTCCAGGGCGGCGCCGGCAACGACACCATCGACGGCGGCGCGGGATGGGATTCGGCGCAGTATATGCTGTCCGGCGTGACCGGTCCGCTGACCACGCAGGCCGGCCAGCCGGGCGAGATCTTCATCCTCGCCCACGGTGTGCAGGTGCTGAGAGTCGTCCGGGCCAACGGCACGGTGACCGTGACCGACCTGCGTGACGGCTCGCCGCTCGGCACCGACACGCTGACCAACGTCGAGCAGTTGCAGTTGAACGTCGAGGGTGGCACGACCCAGAGCGACAACCTGTACCTGGACCTTCTGCCGAACGTCTACAGCAACACGACGAACGCCGGCGGCTACATCATGGGCACCACGTTCGGCGAGGTGCTGAACGTCGGGACGCTCCTGCCCAACGCCGGGGCGCAGGACTTCGTCAATGTCAGCGCCGGGGAGGGCAACGACACCGTCACCGGCCATGCCGGCGGCGACTTCCTCGACGGTGGCCTCGGCAACGACAGCCTCAGCGGCGGGGCCGGCAACGACAACCTCAGCGGCGGGGCGGGCAACGACATTCTCGACGGCGGCGCCGACACGGATTCGGCGCAGTACAGCCTCGCCGATGTCACCGGCCCGCTGACGACGCAGCCCGGACAGGCCGGCGAGGTGTTCGTGCTCGCGAACGGCGTGCAGGTGCTGAAGATCGTCCGTGCGAACGGCACGGTGACGGTGACCGACCTGCGCGACGGTTCGCCGCTCGGCACCGACACGCTGACCAACGTCGAAACCGTCTCGGTCAACATCCAGGGCACCTACACCCAGGGCAACTCTCTGTCCGTGCCGATCCTCCCGAACACCTATTCGGACTCGATGGGCGGCGGCTACGTCGGCGGCACCGGATGGGGCGAACTGCTCAACGCCGGCGTGATGATCCCGAAGGCCTCCGCGACGCGGTCCATCGGCATGGACGCGGGTGACGGCGACGACACCCTGATCGGCCACGACGGCTACAACTACATCACCGGCGGCGCCGGCAACGACAGCATCGACGCCCGCGGTGGCGACGACTTCATCCGCGAGGGTGCCGGCAACGACACCATCGACGGCGGCGCCGGCTCGGACTCGGTGTCCTATGAGCTGACCGGCGCGACCGGCACCAGCCTCACGGTGGTGGAGAACAACGGCACGCTGGAGGTGCAGCTCGACGGCCAGACGGTGGCGACCATCGTCCCGAACGGCAAGGGGACCTACACCATCACCGGCGTCGGCGCCGGCGCCATCAACGGCACCGACGTCCTGCGCAACGTGGAACGGGTCGAGTTCCGCGTGCCCAGCACCCAGCCCATGCTGCCCGGCCAGCCGCTTCCGCCGATCCAGTTCACCCAGGCCTACATCTCCATTCCGCTCGGGATCAGCGTCTATTCCGACTCCCTGGGCCATGGCGGTTCCGTCAACGGCAGCATGTTCGGCGACCTGCTGGACGCGGCGACGCTGTTCCCGAACGCCACCGCGCAGGACAACGTCAGCTTCAACGGCGGTGACGGCAACGACACGATCATCGGCAACGCCGGCAACAACTACATCGACGGCGGCACCGGCAACGACAGCATCAGCGGGGGTGACGGCTACGACTTCATCGTGGGCGGCGCCGGCAACGACACCATCGACGGCGGCGCGACCTCCGACACGGTGGAGTATCGCCTGGCCGGGGTGACCGGTCCGCTGACCACGCAGTCCGGCCCGAACGGCGCGACCGATGTGCTCGCCAACGGCACGGCGGTGCTGCGCATCGTGACGGCCAACGGCACCACCACGGTGACCGACCTGCGCGCCAACAGCCCACTGGGCACCGACACCCTGATCAACGTCGAGCGTGTGCAGGTCGACATCGAGGGTTCGACCACGCCGGGTTCCAGCCTGAACCTCCAGCTGACGGCCGAAGTGTTCGTCGACCAGCAGGGCAAGGGCGGCTTCGTCAACGGCACGGGCCAGAACGACCTACTGGACGTGGCGGCGCTGTTCCCGAAGGCCACGGCTCAGCAGAGCATCGGCTTCGACGGCGGTGCGGGCAACGACACCATCGTCGGCCACGACGGCGACAACTTCGTCGACGCCGGCATCGGCAACGACAGCGTCGACACCCGCGGCGGCAACGACTTCATCCGCGAGGAAGGCGGCGACGACACCATCGACGGCGGCGCCGGCTCCGACACGCTGTCCTACGAGCTGGCGGGCGTCACCGGGTCGGTCTTCACGATGGTTCCGAGCAACGGCACCATGCTGGTGCAACTCGACGGCCAGACGGTGGCGACCATCGTCGCGGCCGGGCAGGGCGCCTACACCATCACCGGCGTGGGCGCCGGGGCGGGCGTCATCGGCACCGACACCGTGCGCAACGTCGAACGGATCGAGTTCCGCCTGCCCAACGCCCAGCCCAACGACAACGGCCAGGGTTACCTGGACGTGTCGCTCGGCCTCAGCCTGTACACCGACTCCCAGGGCCGCGGCGGCTATGTCAACGGCAGCATGTTCGGCGACGTGCTGGACGCGGCGGCGCTGTTCCCGAACGCCACGGCGCAGGACAACGTCGGCCTGGACGGCAACGAGGGCAACGACACGATCACCGGCAACGCCGGCAACAACTTCATCGACGGCGGTGCGGGCGACGACAGCATCAGCGGGGGTGACGGCTACGACTACGTCCTGGGCGGTGCCGGCAACGACACCATCGACGGCGGCGCCGGCGCCGACACGGCGGAGTACCGCCTGAACGGGGTGACGGGACCGCTGACCACCCAGACCGGCCCGAACGGCGAGACCACCGTGCTGGCCAACGGCACGCAGGTGCTGAGCATCGTGACGGCCAACGGCACCACCACGGTGACCGACCTGCGCAACGGCTCGCCGCTGGGCACCGACACCCTGACCAACGTCGAGCAGGTTCAGGTCTCCATCGAGGGGGCCACGGGCTCGAACGGCTTCGTGAGCGTCGACCTGGCGCTTCGCGTGTACAAGGACCCGAACGGCGGCGGCTTCGTCAACGGCACCGGCCAGGGCGAGCGGCTGGACGCGGCGGCCCTCTTCCCGAACCTGACCACGAAGCAGGGCGTCGGCTTCGACGGCGGTGCGGGCGACGACACCATCGTCGGCCACGACGGCAACAACTTCATCGACGGCGGTGCTGGCAACGACAGCATCGACGCGCGCGGCGGCGACGACTACATCCACGGCAGTGTCGGCAACGACACCATCGACGGCGGCGCCGGCACCGACACGCTGTCCTACGAGCTGACCGGGGTCACCGGCACCAACCTCACGCTGGTGGAGAGCAACGGCACGCTGCTGGTGAAGCTTGACGGCAACACCGTGGCGACCATCGCGCCGGCCGGGCAGGGTGCCTACACCGTCACCGGTTCGGGCGCCGGGGCGGCCATCGGCACCGACACCGTGCGCAACGTGGAGCGGATCGAGTTCCACCTGCCCAACGCCCAGCCCGGCCAGGGCTACCTGGAGGTGCCGCTGGGGCTGAGCGTCTTCGCGGACTCGCTGAACCATGGCGGCTTCGTGGGCGGCAGCGTGGTCGGCGACCTGCTGGACGCGGCGGTGATCTTCCCGAACGCCACGGCGCAGGACAACGTCGCCCTCAACGGCAACGGCGGCAACGACACGATCATCGGCAACGCCGGCAACAACTACATCGAAGGCGGCGACGGCGACGACAGCATCAGCGGGGGCGACGGCTACGACTACGTCCTGGGCGGCGCGGGCAACGACACCATCGACGGCGGCGCCAAGGCCGACACGGTGGGCTACCGCCTGACCGGCGTGACCGGTCCGCTGACCACGCAGGCCGGCCCGAACGGCGAGACCATCGTGCTGGCCAACGGCACGCAGGTGCTGAGCATCGTGACGGCCAACGGCACCACCACGGTGACCGACCTGCGCAACGGCTCGCCGCTGGGCACCGACACCCTGACCAACGTCGAGCAGGTTCAGGTCTCCATCGACGGGGCCTCCGGGGCGAACACGTTCCTGAGCCTGGACCTCGCAGTTCGCCTGTACAGCGACCCGAACGGCGGCGGCTTCGTCAACGGCACCGGCCAGGGCGAGCGGCTGGACGCGGCGGCCCTCTTCCCGAACCTGACCAACAAGCAGGGTGTGGGCTTCGACGGCGGTGCCGGCAACGACACCATCATCGGCCACGACGGCAACAACTTCATCGACGGTGGGGCCGGCGACGACAGCGTCAGCGCGGGCGACGGCTTCGACTTCATCCGCGGCGGTGCCGGCAACGACACCATCGACGGCGGCGCCAGCGTCGACACGGCGGAGTACCGCCTGGCCGGCGTGACCGGGCCGCTGACCACGCAGGCCGGCGCCAACGGCGAGACCTACGTGCTGGCCAACGGCGCTCAGGTGCTGTGCATCGCGACGGCCAACGGCACCACCACGGTGACCGACCTGCGCAACGGCTCGCCGCTGGGCACCGACACCCTGACCAACGTCGAGCAGGTTCAGGTCGCCATCGAAGGAGCCTCCGGTCCGAACTCGTTCCTGAGCCTGGACCTCGCCGTGAAGGTGTTCAACGACCCGACCGGCGGCGGCTTCGTCAGCGGCACCGGCCAGGGCGAGCGGCTGGACGCGGCGGCGATCTTCCCGACGCTGACCAACAAGCAGGGCGTCGGCTTCGACGGCGGTGCCGGCAACGACACGATCGTCGGCCACGACGGCAACAACTACATCAACGGCGGCGACGGCGACGACCTCATCCAGGCGAAGGGCGGGGACGACTACATCGTCTTCACCAACGGCAACGACACCATCGACGGCGGGGACGGCTTCGACGTCCTGAGCATCGACGCCGAGGACTACCAGGGCGCCCTGGCGCTGAAGGCCGATGGGCAGGGCAACCTGATCGTCACGCTGGGCGGCGTGGATGCCCTGCTCGTCAAGCCGGGCGCCACCAACGGCAGCTACACGCTGGAGACGCTGGTGGGCGGCAGCATGACGGCCGACATCAGCAACATCGAGCGCATCGCGATGACGGCCGGCACGGGCGCCAGCCAGACGAGCCTGAACATCGACCTGGGCCTCGGCGTCTTCAAGGACCCGCAGGGCGGTGGCTTCGTGCAGGGCACGGTGTTCGGCGACTCCCTCGACGCCGCCACGCTCTTCCCGGGCCTCACGGCGAAGCAGGGCGTCGGCTTCGACGGCGGCATGGGCAACGATACGATCACCGGTCATGACGGCAGCAACTACGTCGACGGCGGCGCGGGCGATGACCTGATCGACACCCGTGGCGGGGACGACTACATCGCCGCCAGCAGCGGTCATGACACCATCGACGGCGGCACCGGAAACGACATGTTCGCCATCGAGATGGTCGACCAGCCCGGCACGCTGGCGCTGAAGACCGATGCCCAGGGCAATCTGGTCATCACGCTGAACGGCAAGGACGCCTTCTCCATCGTGCGTGGCGCGACGGAAGGCAGCTTCACCGTGACCGAGCTGGACGGCACGCCGAACAAGGCCGAAATCACGAACATCGAGACCGTCTTCGTGTCGGCCGGCGTGGGGGGCAACCGGTCCACCCTGAGCGTCGAGCTTGGCGTCGGCGTCTTCAAGGACGCGCAGGGCGGCGGCTTCATCGCCGGCACGGTGTTCGGCGACCGGCTGGACGCGGCGGCCTACTTCCCGAACGCCACGGCGGAGCAGGGCATCGGCCTGGGCGGCGGCGAGGGCAACGACACGCTCCTCGGCACCGCCGGCAACAACTACCTGGAGGGTGGCGCCGGCAACGACGTCCTCTTCGCCGGGAGCGGGGACGACTACATCGGCGAGGGTGCCGGCAACGACACCATCGACGGTGGCGACGGCTTCGACATCGTGGCTTACACCGTCGACGGCAAGCCGGTCGATCCGAACGGCTTCACGGTCCAGTACAACAGCGACGGCTCGGTCTCGGTCATCAACAAGGCGACCAGCGAGACCGACCTGCTGACCAACATCGAAGCGCTCGACTTCGGCGGGCCGAGCGGCTGGATCGTGCTCGACAAGCCGGCGGCTGGCGGGATCGTGGTCACGTCCACGCTGCCGTAAGGCGGCGCACGCCCGAAGGGAACCGGGCAGAAAAACAGGGGTGCCGGGGGGCGAAGGTCCTTCGGCACCCCTTTTTCGTGCGCCATGGGACGGTTGCGCCCGGCGGCGGGCCGCGTTTAGTGTGAAGGGCGTCCGATGCCCTCACCGGCCCGGCCCTTTTCTCCCTTGGAGACCATCATGGGTAGCTTCAGCGTCATGCATTGGGTTGTCGTTCTGCTGATCGTCCTGCTGCTGTTCGGGGCGGGCAAGCTGCCGACGGTCATGGGCGACCTCGCCAAGGGCGTCAAAGCCTTCAAGGCCGGCATGAAGGACGACGAGAACAACGAACCGCCGAAGTCCGAGCCGAAGTCTCTGTCGTAAGGACGTTCCTAAGAAAAAAGCCCTCTTCGGAGGTGCTACAGCATGTCCGGACGTTGCGACGCGGTAAGTGGCTGATGCGGCATATAAATGCCCCTCTCCCTTGAGGGGAGAGGGGTTGGGGTGAGGGTGGTTACGGGCGGTAGCCCGGAAAAGTGCCCCCACGCCCGCGTTTGTAGCCCCTGGCGGGGCTCCCCCTCATCCCAACCCTTCTCCCCCGGAGGGGAGAAGGGCTATTTGCGCCGCTTCGTCAGAGACTTACCGTTCAAAGCGGGTTTTCGATCCCGCCCAAGGCAAGGCGCTCAGTGCACCGCGGCGCTCTGCCCGGCGCTGCGCTTGCCGGTCACGGCGAAGCCCAGCGGCGGGCGTTCCGGGGCCTTGAAGCCGGTTGCGCGGTCCTCCTCGACCGGGAGGCCGTCCAGGGTCAGGCGGCCGTCCTCCACCGACAGGTGCAGGGTGGAGCGTTCCCCGACCTCGCCGTCCAGCAGGCGTTCGGCGATCGGATCCTCGACGAGGTTCTGCACCGCCCGCTTCAGCGGACGGGCGCCGAAGGCCGGATCCCATCCCAGCTCCGCAAGGCGGGCGCGGGCCGCGTCGTCGGCGGTCAGCGACAGGCCGCGTTCGGCCAGACGGTCGTTCACGCGGGCCAGCTGGATGTCCACGATGCTGGCCATCTGCTCGCGTCCCAGCCGGCGGAAGATCAGCACGTCGTCCAGCCGGTTCAGGAACTCCGGCCGGAAGGCGCGGCGCACCGCGTCCATCACCTCCACCCGCGCACCCTCCAGGCCGTCGTCCTCGCCCAGCGCGGACAGGGCGTCCGCCCCCAGGTTGGACGTCATGATCAGGATGGCGTGGCGGAAGTCCGCCGTCCGTCCCTGCCCGTCGGTCAGCCGCCCGTCGTCGAGCGCCTGGAGCAGGACGTTCAGCACGTCCGGATGCGCCTTCTCGACCTCGTCCAGCAGCACGACCTGATAGGGCCGGCGCCGGATCTTCTCGGCCAGCGTGCCGCCGTCGTCATAGCCGACATAGCCCGGCGGGGAGCCGATCATGCGGGCGACCGCGTGCTTCTCCATGAACTCCGACATGTCGACGCGGGTGACCGCGTTCTCGTCGTCGAACAGGAAGGAGGCCAGCGCCTTCGCCAGCTCCGTCTTGCCGACGCCGGTCGGGCCGAGGAACAGGAAGGAGCCGGTCGGCCGGTTCGGGTCCTTCAGGCCGGCGCGCGCCCGGCGCACCGCCTTGGACACGGCGCGCACCGCCTCCGCCTGACCGACCACGCGTTCGGCCAGCTTGTCCTCCATGCCCTTCAGCCGCTGCCGCTCGCCTTCCAGCATGCGGTCCACGGGGATGCCGGTCCAGCGGGTGACCACGGCGGCGATGTCCTTGGCGGTGACCTCATCCCGCTCCGTGCTGGCGCGGGATTCCGCCTCGGCCAGACGTTTTTCCAGGTCGGGGACGACGCCGTAGGCCAACTCGCCGGCCTTGGTCCAGTCGCCGTCGCGCTGGGCGCGCTCCAGCCTGGTGCGGGCTTGGTCCAGTTCCTCCTTCAGGCGGCGGCCTTCGGTGCGGCGGGACTGGCTGGCGCGCCATTCGTCTTCCATGGCGGTCAGCTTGGCCTCGTCCACGGCCAGTTCCGATTCCAGCTTGACCAGCCGTTCCTGCGAGGCGGCGTCGGGTTCCGCCTTCAGGGCCTCGCGCTCGATCTTCAGTTGCGCGACGCGGCGTCCGACGGCGTCCAGCGCCTCCGGCTTGCTGTCGATGGCCATGCGCAGGCGGCTGGCCGCCTCGTCCACGAGGTCGATGGCCTTGTCGGGCAGGCGGCGGTCGGCGATGTAGCGCGCCGACAGCTGCACCGCCGCGACCACCGCCGCGTCGGCGATGCGCACGCCGTGATGCACCTCGTACTTGCCCTTGATACCGCGCAGGATCGACACGGCGTCCTCATTGGAGGGCTCGTCCACGTTCACCGGCTGGAAGCGGCGGGCGAGTGCGGCGTCCTTCTCGATGTACTTGCGGTACTCGTCCGGCGTGGTGGCGCCGACGCAGCGCAACTCGCCACGCGCCAGCGCCGGCTTCAGCATGTTGGCGGCGTCCATGGCACCGTCGGTGCGGCCGGCGCCGATCAGCGAGTGCAGCTCGTCGATGAACAGGATGATGCGTCCGCTGGCCGCCTGCACCTCTGCCAGCACGGCCTTCAGCCGCTCCTCGAACTCGCCGCGGAACTTGGCGCCGGCCAGCAGCGCGGTGAGGTCGAGCGCCAGCACGCGCCGGTCCTTCAGCCCCTCCGGCACATCGCCGGAGGCCAGCCGCTGGGCCAAACCCTCCACCACGGCGGTCTTGCCGACGCCAGGCTCGCCGATCAGCACGGGGTTGTTCTTGGTGCGCCGGGCCAGCACCTGGATGGTGCGCCGGATCTCGTCGTCGCGGCCGATGACCGGGTCAAGGCGGCCTTGGCGCGCCTCCTCCGTCAGGTCGCGGGCGTATTTGGCAAGCGCTTCGCCGAGCTGCGCGTCCTCCTGCTGGTCGGCCGGGTGGGTCTTGCGCAGCGTCTCGACGCTGTCGGCCAGCGCGGACGGATCGACGCCGGCGCGGGTGAACAGCGCGCGCATCGGGCCGGCCTGGGTCGCCAGGCTTTCCAGCAGGCGTTCGGGGGTGACGTAACGGTCGCCGGCACCGCGCGCGGCCTCCACAGCCCCCTGCAGCACGGTGGCGAGCGCCGGGGACATGTAGAGCGGGTGCGGGCCTTCGCCGTTCACGCGGGGAAGGCGGCCGAGGGATTCCTCGGCGGCGGTCTTCAGCAGGTCGGGGTCGCCACCGGCATCGCGCACCAGCTTGGCGGGCACGCCGTTGCCGTCCTCGACCAGAGCCTTCACGAGATGTTCGGGGTTGAGCTGCTGGTGGCGTCCGGCGAGGGCCGCCAGTTGCGCGGCCTGAATGACGCCGCGCGCGCGGTCGGTGAACAAACCGAAGTCCATAAGGCACTCCGTTATGGTTCCCGCCCTTCCAAGAGGCGCGGGAAGGCGGCGTCGGTGACCCGCACCATGCGCGGTCGCCGTCCGCCTCGACCCGAAAGATGGGCAGGGTCCTTGCCCTGATCAAGACGCTCGCGGCTGGTGCGCTACGGTGTGCACAGATCTCACAAACACGGTAAGCCGCTGGTCTAGGCCTCAAAAGCCCCTCTCCCTTGAGGGGAGAGGGGGTGGGGTGAGGGTGGCGCCGGCGCAGCCGGCCGGTTGTTTCCCGCTCTTCGAGCGGTACCGACCCCTCATCCCAACCCTTCTCCCCCAAGGGGAGAAGGGCTTGTTTGCTTGGCCCGCGCTGAACCGTCGCATAGGAATGAAAATCAAATTCAACGAAAATGCAGACAGCTTTTCCCGCTTGAGGAAGGAGCACCCTCGGCAAGCCCCAAAGGGGCACCTGGGCCGTGGGCGCCGGTGCAACATGCCTCACCCCGTTTTGGAGGCCGACCCGGACGGCATCGTCCGGGACCTCGCCGCGTCGGCGCTCAGCGCGCTCCCCGCCAGCCTGTGCCTGTTGGATGAGCGGGCGGACATCCGACTGGTCAACACCGCCTGGCGCGGCTTCGCGATGGAGGCCGGGACGATCCCCGTCCGCGAGGGCGTCAACTACCTGGACGTGTGCGACAGCTCCGCCGCCAGCGGGGACGCGGACGCGAAGCGCTTCGCCGAAGGTCTGCGCGCGGTGATGAGCGGCGCGCGCCAGCGCCATGTGCAGGAGACGCCCTGCGCGACCCCCGGCGGCATGCGCTGGTTCGTGGTGCGCGCCAACGCCTTCCGGATGCGCGGGCGGCGGTGGGTGCTCGTGCTGCACGACGACGTCACCGACCTGAAGCTGACCGAAGCGGCGCTGGAGCACGCCACCGCCGAGCTGGAACGCCGCATCGCGCAGCGCGCGGAACCTCACGACGGGCTGACCGGATTGCCGAACCGCGCGCTGCTGACGGACCGGCTGGAACAGGCGCTGGAGGACGCGCGCAACGGTCCGCAGAACAATCCGCAGAATGCCTTTTCCCTGCTGCTGGTCGATCTCGACGGGTTCGGCGTGCTGAACCGGCATTTCGGCGGCGAGATCGGCGATTCCGTGCTGCTGGAGGCGGCCCGGCGCATCGTCGCCGTGGCGCCGCCGAACAGCGTGGCCCGCGTCGGCGGTGACGAGTTCGGCGTGCTGCTCCGCCATCAGGGCGGCCCGGCGGACGCGGAAGCGCTGGCCGTGCGGATCGGCGAGCGGATGGCCGCACCCTTTCCGGTCGGGGACAGCTTCCACCGGATGAGCGCCAGCATCGGCATCGTTCATTCCCACAGCCTGACCGCGCAGGACGATCCCGGCGCGATCCTGGCCGCCGCCGACCTCGCCAAGCTTTCCGCGCAGGAGCGGGGCGGCGGGCATTGGGACGTTTTCCAGCCGGGCCACCGGGCCAGGGCCAAACGGTCCTTCGAGATGGCCGACGCGATGCGGGAAGCCGTGGGCGACGGGCGGGCGCCGGAGGGATTCTCGCTGGTCTACCAGCCGGTGGTCGATCTGGCGACCGGCCGCGTCGCGGGGTTCGAGGCGCTGATGCGCTGGACCCACCCCGTGCTCGGCTCCGTGCCGCCCGGCGACTTCATCCCGCTGGCCGAGGCGCTGGGGCTGATCTTCCCCCTGGGGGCCTGGGCCGTGCGCGAGGGCTGCGCCCAGCTGGCGCGCTGGCAGCGGGAATTCCTGGGGGAGCTCCCGGCCGGCCAGCTGCCCTTCATCAGCGTGAACGTGTCGGCGCGCCAGCTCCACGAGCCGGGCTTCGAGCAGATGATCCGCAGCACGCTGGCCGAGACGGGCGCCCCGCCGTCCGCGCTGAAGCTGGAGGTGACGGAATCCGCGATCCTGGACAACGCGCAGCGCGCGGCGGCGGTGCTGTCGGCGCTGCAAAGCGAAGGCATCCGCATCGCCATCGACGATTTCGGCACGGGCTTCTCCTGCCTGGGCTACCTGTCGCGCTTCCGGTTCGACGACCTGAAGATCGACGCCTCCTTCGTGCGGGACATGACCGGCAACGAGCGCGCCATGGCGGTGGTCAAGACCATCGTGGAGCTGGGGCGCGGGCTGGAGATGTCGATCATCGCCGAAGGGGCGGAGCATCGGACGGAGGTCGAGGCGCTCGGCCGCATCGGCTGCCCGCTGATCCAGGGCTATTTCTTCGGCCGCCCGCACCCCGTCGCGGAGGCCGAACGCTTGCTGAGGCAGGGCGTGGAAAACTGGTCGCCGGCCCTGGCGTCCTGACGATCCGCACCCCCTCCACCCCGGGAAAACCACTCGACGAAAAGGACCCTTCGATGTTGACGATCGTCTATCGCAGCGAGGCGTCCCACACGCTGGCGCCGTCCGACCTGGCCGCCTTGTGCCTGGCCTGCGCCCGCAAGAACCAAGCGCTGGGCGTCACCGGTTTCCTGCTGCACCTGGACGGGCTTTTCCTCCAGGTGCTGGAAGGGGAGCGGTCCGTGCTGGAGCCCCTGTTCAACACGATCCGGCACGACGACCGGCATCGCAAGGTGGAAGTGCTGCTGTACGAGGACAGCGTCACCAAGCCCAACTTCGCCTTCTGGTCCATGAACCTGGGGCCGCTGGACGACGAGGCGTTCCGCGCCCGCGTGATGCGCGGCGTCAACACGCGGGACGAGTTCCTGGCCCGAACCCACGACCCGGACTTCGCGCTCGACGTGCTGACCCGCGCCTATATGGAAGCCTGCGTGATGTCCGACGTGGACCCCGCGGCCCACGATCTCACCACCGGCACCATCCCCGCCTGGATCCTGCCGACCTACATGGCCCAGCAACCGGCTGCGTGAGTATCCCCTCGCCCGCCTCCGGCGGGAGAGGGCGAGGGGGTTTCAGGAAGCGCTCACAGCCCCCGCACTAACCCCGCGATGCGCTTGCAGGCTTCGGCCAGCTGCTCCTCGCTGACGGCGAAGGACAGGCGGACGCAGCCGGCGGCAGCCGGGCCGAAGGCGCCGGCGTCGAGGACCGACACGCCGGTCTCGCGGAACAGGCGCCAGGCGAACTCCATGGTCGGCAGGCCGGTGCCGGTCACGTCCACCAGCATGAACATGCCGGCCTCAGGCTTCAGGCAGCGCAGGCCGGGGATGTCGGCCAGCCATTCCAGGGCGATGTCGCGGCGGCGGCGGTAGCCCTCGCGCATCGCGGCGACGGCGGCCTCGCCCTGCTCGATCGCGGTCAGGGCGGCCTGCTGGATGAAGCCGGGCAGCCCGTAGAGCATGCACAGCGCCAGCGTCGCCATGTGGCCGACCAGCGGCGCCGGGCCGACCACCCAGCCGGCGCGCCAGCCGGTCATGGCGTGCGACTTGGACAGGCTGTTGATGGTCACCGTCCGCTCCGCCATGCCGGGCAGGGAGGCGATGCTGACGTGCGGGCGGTCGAAGGTCAGGCTGGCGTAAACCTCGTCCGTGACGACCCACAGGTCGTGCCGGCGGGCAAGCTCCGCGGCGGCCTCCAGCTCCTCCACCGACATGACGATGCCCGTGGGGTTGGCCGGGGTGGCGAGGAAGATCGCGCGGGTGCGCGGCGTGACCGCAGCGGCCAGAGCCTTCGGATCAAGCCGCAGGGTGGCGGCGTCCGGCGCCACCGGGACCAGCGTGGCGCCGGAGGCGCGGATGCAGGCCTCGTAAGTCAGGTACATCGGCTCGGGCACCAGCACCTCGTCCCCGGCCTCGACGAGGCATTGGGTGGCGTTGAACAGGCCGTTCTGGGCGCCGGCGGTGACGATGACGTTCTCCGCCTCCACGGCCATGCCGGTGCGGCGCGCGTGGTCGCGGGCGAGTGCGGCGCGCAGCTCCGGCCGGCCGGCGATGGGGGTGTAGTGGGTGTCGCCGGCCATCAGGGCGGCAATGGCGGCGTCGCGGACGGGCTCCGGCGTGTCGAAGTCGGGGTCGCCGACGCTGAGCACGATGACGTCCTCACCGCGCGCCAGGGCGGCCCAGGCGGCGAAATGGATGTCCCACGCCGCGGTGCGGTCGCCGCGGATGCGGTCGGTGAGCGAGGAGAAACGCATCTCTGGATCGTCCCTGATACCGGTTATGCCGTTGTCGTTTTATGCCGTTTTGGGCGCCGTTTCCCGCAGGAAGTCGGCGAGTTCGCGGTTCACCCGCTCCGCCTCCTCGTGCTGGACCCAGTGGCTGGCCTTCTCCATATGCACCACCCGGGCGTCGTCGCACAACGCGGCGGCGGCCTCGGCCAGCCCTTTCTCCAGAAAACGGTCGCGGTCGCCCCACAGGATCAGCGTCGGCGGGCGCACGCGGACGGTGGGCGGATGGTGGCCCCGGCGCATGGCGCGGTACCAGTTCAGCATGGCGGTCAGCGCGCCCGGCTGCGCCCAGGCCTCCCGGTAGCGGGCAAGGTCGTCGGCGTCGAAGGTGCCGCGCCGGCTGGTGTTGGTCAGCGCGTGTTCGGCCATCCGGAAGCCGCGGGCGCGGATCATCCGCTCCGGCAGAAAGGGAAGCTGGAAGGCCAGCACATAGAGGCTCCGCACCGCCTGCGTGGGGTGGCGCAACGCGTAGCCGCCCATCGTCGCGGGGTGCGGCGCGTTGAGGATCGCCAGCCGGGTGACCCGGTCCGGCGCGGTCAGCGCCACCCAGCAGGCGACCACCCCGCCCCAGTCGTGCCCGACGACCGAGAAGGTCCGGCGCCCGGCCTGGTCCGCCAGACGCAGCACGTCGGCGGCGAGCCGGTCGGTCGTGTAGGCGTCGAGGCCGCGCGGCTTGTCGCTGGCCCCGTAGCCGCGCTGGTCCGGCGCCAGCACGCGGAAGCCGGCCGCCGCCAGCGCCCCGATCTGCCGGCGCCAGCCGTACCAGAATTCCGGAAAGCCGTGCAGCAGGATGACCAGCGGGCCGTCCGGCGGACCGGCATCGATGACGTGGAGGCGGACGCCCGGCGCGACCTCCACCTTCCCGCTGCGCAGCCCCTCGGCCATGGTCCCTCCGCCGCTCCCCTGAATGCGCGTCGGCAACCTTAAACCGGGACTTGCACGGGGGCGGGCGGATGCTTCGGCGTTACCCCGCAAAGCTCTTGTGGAAACCGGGAATTATGAGTGATCGCGGTCGGCGCATCCATGCCCATTAGGACGGCCTGATATGCCGGACGGACATTTGTTGCGTCCAAAGCCCAAGTCCTATGACTGTTTATAACAAATAAGAACCAATGCACGAACGACAACGCCCGAGAAATTTCAAAGGAAACCGATGTACCGCGATCGTATTCGTCTGAAGTCGCTGTGGGGCAAGGTGGTGGCGCCGGAAGAGGCGGCGCTGCTGATCCGGGACGGCATGACCATCGGCATGAGCGGCTTCACCCGCGCGGGCGACGCCAAGGCCGTTCCCCTGGCGCTGGCCGAGCGCGCCGCGACCGAGCAGCTGAAGGTCACGCTGATGACCGGCGCCTCGCTCGGCAACGACGTGGACCGGATCCTGACGGAGGCCGGCGTGCTGGCCCGCCGCCTGCCGTTCCAGGCCGACCCGGTGCTGCGCAAGGCGATCAACCGCGGCGAGGTGATGTTCGTCGACCAGCACCTGTCGGAGACGGTGGAGCTTCTGCGCTCCCGCCAGATGGGTCCGATCGACGTCGCGGTCATCGAAGCCTGCGCCATCACGGAAAACGGCGGCATCGTCCCAACCACCTCCATCGGCAACTCCGCGACCTTCGCCATCCTGGCGGAAAAGATCATCATCGAGCTGAACCTGACCCAGCCGCTCGATCTTGAGGGGATGCACGACGTCTACATCCCGACGCGCCGCCCCTTCCGCGAGCCGATCCCGGTCGTCACCGCGGAAAGCCGCGCCGGCCTGCCCTACATCCCGATCGACCCGTCGAAGATCGCGGCCATCGTGGTCACCCGCAAGCAGGACAGCTCCGCCAGCATCCTGCCGCCGGACGACGACACGAAGAGCATCGCCGGCCACCTGATCGAGTTCCTGGACCGCGAAGTGCGCCAGGGCCGGCTTGGCCGGTCGCTGAACCCGCTCCAGGCCGGCATCGGCACCATCGCCAACGCCGTGCTGCACGGGCTGATCGACGGCCCGTTCCACGACCTGACCATGTACAGCGAGGTCCTGCAGGACAGCACCTTCGAGCTGTTCGACGCCGGCAAGCTGAATTTCGCCTCGGGCTCCTCCATCACGCTGAGCGCCGGGAAGTATGCGGAGGTCCTGCCCAAAATCGGCAGCTACAAGGGCCGCCTGCTGCTGCGCCCGCAGGAGATCTCCAACCATCCGGAGGTCATCCGCCGCCTCGGCGTGATCGGCATCAACACGGCGCTGGAGTGCGACATCTACGGCAACGTGAACTCCACGCACGTCAACGGCACGCAGATGATGAACGGCATCGGCGGTTCCGGCGACTTCGCGCGCAACAGTCACCTCGCCATCTTCGTCACCAAGTCGCTGGCGAAGGACGGGGCGATTTCCAGCGTCGTGCCGATGGTCACCCACACCGACCACAACGAGCATGACGTGGACGTGCTGGTGACCGAGGTCGGTCTCGCCGACCTGCGCGGCCTCGCCCCGCGCGAGCGCGCCGAGACTATCATCCGCAACTGCGTCCACCCCAGCTACCGCGAGCTGGCGATGGACTATCACCGCCGGGCGCTCCAGCGCGGCGGCCACACGCCGCACCTGATGGAAGAGGCCTTCTCCTGGCACCTGCGCTACCAGCAGACCGGCAGCATGCAGCCGCGGGCGCTGGCGGCGGAGTGAGTGGGGCGGGGTGGCGCTTTTGCCCCCTCCCTAACCCTCCCCCGCTTCGCGGGAGAGGGGATTAAGCTCCCTCTCCTGCGTCAGCGGGGGAGGGAAGGGGCCCATGCGAAGCATGGGAAGGGTGGGGGCAACCGCAGCCACCCCGCCCCCATCCGCATCACGCCTGGCTCACATGGCTCTCCAGGTACAGCATCAGCGACGTGTAGTAATGCTTCTGCTCCGCCGTCGCCTTCTGGCAGTAACGGCGGGCAGAACCGCTTTCAATCCAGGCATCAAGCGCCCCGGCTTCGCGCTTCTGCGCAACAAGACGGTCAAGCTTGTCAAGGATTTTGTGGATCACTTTGGTTACCTGTCCTCGCGAAGGCTGGTTGATATCTGGCGTGCGTCTTTGCGCCGCCGCGTTGTGTGTCGAAAGCATTATGCGCAAATTGTCACGGCCGAGCTGCGCGTAATCGGCATGCCTGCATGCTGCAATGCACAAAACTGAACGGCTTGAGGCCCTTACCCCTCGTCCTTCTCGTCGATGAGGTCCAGCGGCACGCCCGGCACATGGGTGCGGCTGGCGCGGGTCATCGCCTCGTCCAGATCCAAGCCGTCCGTCAGCACCGCCTCGGCGAGGTGCGGGCCGACGAGGATCACGCCGATTCCCTCATCCTCCAGGGACAGGCCGGCCGCGTTGGTCCGTCGCGCGGCATCGGCCAGCGCGTCCTCCTGCGTCCGGCCGATGCCGAGATAGGTAAAGCCGTCGCGCGCGACGACGTAGCCGCCGATCACCTCCGGGCCGGGTTCGACCATGCCGCGTCTCCTGCTTTGTCTGGTGCCGTCTTGTCTGGTCTGCCCTCAACAGCCGTCCTTTGACCAAGGTCCGGGCATCGCCCATCCTGCGGGGAACCGCTCCGCCCGCCGCCGGTTGGCTCTGCTGTCGCGTTGCAGCAGCGGAGCCAGCCTCATGGAACTGAACGGAAAAGTCGCCCTGGTCACGGGCGCCGGGTCGGGCATCGGCAAGGCCTCGGCGGTGCTGTTCGCCCGCGCCGGGGCGAGCGTCGGCGTGCTGAGCCACACCGAAGGCGAAATCCGCAAGACCGCCGAGGAGATCACCTCGGCCGGCGGCAAGGCCATCCCGCTGGTCGCCGACGTGGCCGACAGCGCGGCGATGAAGCAGGCCATCGACCGGCTGGTGCAGGAGTACGGCCGGCTCGACGTCGTCTTCGCCAACGCCGGCATCAACGGCGTCTGGGCGCCCATCGACGAGCTGATGCCGGAGGAATGGGACCGCACCATCAACACCAACCTGCGCGGCACTTACCTGACGCTGCACCACGCAGTGCCGCATCTGAAAAAGGCCGGCGGCGGGTCGGTGCTGGTCTGCGCCTCCATCAACGGGACGCGGGTGTTCAGCAACGCCGGCGCCACCGCCTATTCCTGCTCCAAGGCCGGGCAGGTCGCGATGGTGAAGATGCTGGCGCTGGAGCTTGCCAAGCACCGCATCCGCGTCAACGCCATCTGCCCCGGTATGATCGACACGGAAATCCAGGAAAACACCCAGTCCCGCAACACGGAGAAGGCCGAGGAGCCCGCCGAATACCCGAAGGGCGAGGTGCCCCTGACCGGCGGCAAGGCCGGCAGCAGCTTCGACGTGGCGGAGCTGGCGCTGTTCCTGGCGTCGGACCGTTCGAAGCACATCACCGGCACGCCCGTCTGGATCGACGGCGCCGAATCGCTGCTGATCGGCTGAACCTCCGATGGCGGGCGGATTTGCGTGGTGGCAGAGGGGGGTGGTCTATCAGGTCTACCCGCGCTCCTTTCAGGATTCGAACGGGGACGGGGTCGGCGACCTGCCGGGGCTGCTGGCGCGGCTGGACCATCTGGTGGCGCTGGGGGTGGACGCTGTGTGGATCTCCCCCATCTACCCGTCGCCGATGGCCGATTTCGGCTACGACGTGGAGGACCACACGGGCATCCACCCGCTGTTCGGGACGATGAAGGACTTCGACCGGCTGGTCGCGGCGGCGCACGAACGCGGGCTGAGGGTGATCCTGGACTATGTGCCGAACCACACCTCCGACCGGCACCCGTGGTTCCGGGCCAGCCGCTCCTCCCGCGACGATCCGAAGCGCGACTGGTACGTCTGGCGCGACCCGGCGCCGGGTGGCGGCCCGCCCAACAACTGGCTCTCGGAGTTCGGCGGCGGCGCCTGGGAGTGGGACGCGGCCACCGGCCAATACTACTACCACGCCTACCTGAAGGAGCAGCCGGACCTGAACTGGCGCAACCCGGCGGTGCGCGATGCGATGCTGGACGTGCTGCGCTTCTGGCTCGACTGCGGTGTGGACGGGTTCCGGGTGGACGCCATCCACCACCTGATCGAGGACGAACTCCTCCGCGACAACCCGCCCAACTCCGGCTGGCGGGAGGGCATGTCGCCGGCCCGGCGCGTCGTCCGCGTCCACACCATGGACCAGCCGGAGGTGCACGACGCCATCGCCGCCATGCGGCGGGTCGTGGACTCCTACCCCGGCGACCGACTTCTGATCGGGGAGGCCTACCTGCCCATCGACCAGCTGATGGCTTATTACGGGACGGATCTGTCCGGCTTCCAGCTTCCCTTCAACTTCCACCTGCTGTCCACGCCTTGGGAGGCCAAGGCGCTGGCCGCGCTGATCCAAAGCTACGAGGCGGCGCTGCCGGCGGGTGGGTGGCCGAACTGGGTGCTGGGCAACCATGACCGCTCCCGCGTGGCGAGCCGGCTGGGGGCGGGGCAGGCGCGGGTGGCCGCCATGCTTCTGCTGACCCTGCGCGGCACGCCGACGCTCTACCAGGGTGACGAGATCGGCATGACCGACGTGCCCATCCGGCCGGAGCTGGTCCAGGACCCCTGGGAAAAGAACATCCCCGGCCTGGGTCTGGGGCGCGACCCGGCGCGCACGCCGATGCCCTGGGACGGCGGCCCGAACGGCGGCTTCACCAGTGGGACGCCCTGGCTGCCGCTCGGCCCCGACCACGCGCGGGTGAACGTCGCGGCGCAGGCGGCCGACCCCGCCTCCATGCTCGCGCTGTACCGCGCCCTGCTGAACCTGCGGCGGGCGGAGCCGGCCCTGTCGGTGGGCGATTACCACCCGGTCTCGGCCGGGGACGACGTGCTCGCCTATGAGCGCAGCGACGGCAGCCGGCGCTTTCGCATCCTGCTGAACCTGGGCGGGGAGGCGCGCGTGGTGGACGCCCCGCCCGGCGATGGCCATATCCGGTTGTCCACGCATCTCGACCGCGCGGGCGAGCCGGTTACGGGCTCCATCCGCCTGCGGCCGGACGAGGGACTGGTGATCGGCCTGCAAACGAGACAAGAGGGGCGGAGATGAGCGCTGATGTGAAGAACAACGCGGCCATGAAGCGGTACGAGCTGACCGTCAACGGGGCCACCGCCTTCGTGACCTACGCGCTGAGCGAGGGGCGGATCGCCCTGCTGCACACGGAGGTTCCGGAGAGCCTGTCCGGCCAGGGCATCGGTTCCGCGCTGGCCCGCGGCGCCCTGGACGACGCGCGCGCCTCCGGCCGGAAGGTCGTGCCGCACTGCACCTTCATGGCCGGCTACATCAAGCGCCATCCGGAGTATCAGGACCTCGTGGCGGAGCCGGGCCCGGATGCGTGAGCCGCCCGCGTGAGCCGCATGCGCGCGACCGGGGCGTGGCTGCTGGCGGGTCTCGTCCTGCTCCCCGGACTGGCGCGGGCGGCGACGCTGGAGCTTGAGTTCGCCGCCTACAGCGGCGGCCTTCCGCTGGCGCGCGGCACCGTCGCGCTGACCGAGGAGGCGCCGCGCTACCACGCACGGCTCCATGCCGAGGCGAGCCCGTGGCTCAGCCTCTTCACCAACTTCCGCTACAGCGCGGAATCGCAGGGCACGCTGGACGAGGGCGCGGTGCGGCCCGACCGGTTCCGGGGCGAGCGCCGGCTGCGCCGCAAGCTGGACGTCATGGCCCTGGCTTTCCGGCCGGAGGATGTGGAAGTGCGCGCCGAACCGCCGCTCAGCCCCGACAAGGCGGCCCGCGTCCCGGCGGAGAGCCGGCGGGGCAGCGTCGATCCGCTCAGCCTGGGGGCGGCGGTGATCCTGTCGGCCAGCCGGGCCGGCGGCTGCGGCGGGCGCTACCCGGTGTTCGACGGGCGCCGGCGCTACGACGTCCTCATGAAGCCGCGCGGGCGGGAGGAGCTTCCGCCATCCCGCTACCGCATCGCGGTCGGCACCGCGGAGGTCTGCGCGATGACCATCCACCCGGTGGCCGGCTTCCAGGCCGACCGCGACCCGTCCAAGTTCTTTGTGGATGGCATCGACCGCAGCGCCACGGTCTGGTTCGGCCGCTCGGGACCGGGCGGCCGAACCGTGCCCGTCACGGTCGAGGTCCCCACCGACAGCGGCACCGTGCTGGTCCAGACGGTCGCGGTGAAGGAGGGATAGGGCTTACGGCTTCGCCGCTAGCTGCCACTGGCCGTCCTCGCCGCGGCAGGCGGTGCCGGTGGCGATTTCCTGGCGGCCGTCGATGGTCACCTTGTGCTGGAACTCCTTGCACTCGCGCCCGAACTGGTCGCGGCCGGCGCGGATCGGGGTGATGGAGCCGCGCGTGCCCGACGTGTCGGGGCTGTTCCAGCGGATCGTCTGCCCCACCGGCGCGTCGAGCGCGCGGGATTCCGCCGACTGCACCGCGTCGCGGGAGCCGGGGCTGAGCTGGTCCATCAGGTAGCCGCCCGCGAAGTAGCCGAGCAGGCCGCCCGCACCGATGGCGAGCAGGTTGCCGGTGCCCTTGCCGATCTGTGAGCCGGCCAGCGCGCCGACCGCGGCACCGCCGAGCTTGCCCAGCAGGTCGTTGTCGATGCCGAAGGTCGTGTTGGGGTTGGCGTTGCCAATGCCAGTGCCAGTGTTGGTCTGGAACTGCGCCATGGCCGGCGCGGAGACTAGGGACAGGCCGAGGCAGACGACGGAGACGAAACGGACCCGAGACACGGCGGCTACTCCCTTTGCGCGGTGGAGGCCGCATCTGACCATCACGGCGAAGCTCCCGGTTGAGGCAAAATGGCGACAACCGGAAGCTCGGCGGGAGCTTGGTCCTCAGCCGGCGAAGAAGGGCTCCGGCAGGCCCGGAACGTCGGTCTCGATGGCGAACAGCTGGCCGGCCAGCGGGTCGTCCTCCCGGCCCTGGGCGGCGGTGGTGACGTAGAGTGTCGTCAGGTTCGGCCCGCCGAAGGCGGGGCAGGTGGTGTTGGGCGTCGGCACCGTGACGACGCGGTCCACCGTCCCGTCCGGCGCGTAGCGCACCACCCGGCCGCCGCCATACTCCGCGTTCCACAGAAAGCCTTGCGAGTCCACCGTCGAACCATCCGGATTGCCGGGGCCGGGCGGCAGCCGGTGAAAGTCGCGCCGCTCGCCCAGCCGCCCCGTGGCGGGATCATAGTCGTAGGCGCGGATCACCCGTTCCGGCGTGTCGGTCATGTAGAGCGTCCGCCCGTCCGGGCTGAAGCACAGGCTGTTGGCGACCGCGACGTTGGGAATCAGCCGCTCAGCCCTATGGTCGGCATCGAGCCGCCACACGGACGAGATCGGGCGCTGCGGTTGGCCCTCGTCGGTCCCGCCCGCGATGAAGCGTCCCTGCCGGTCGCACCGCCCGTCGTTGAGGCGGGTGGACGGGATATCGGGCTCGAAGTCGTGGACCGGCTCGGTCCGTCCGCTGTCCGGGTCGTAGACCGCGAAGCCGCGCGCGAAGGCGGCGAGCAACGTGCCGTCGCGGCGCAGGGCCATGCAGCCGATGCGGTCCGGCGCCTCCCAGCTGTTGCTCGTCCCGGTGAGCGGGTCGAAGCACCACAGGCGACGGCCCTGGATGTCGGTCCAGTAGAGGCGCTGGCGCTGCACCGACCACAGCGGTCCCTCGCCGAGCGTGCATCGATGGGCAACGACGGGCCGTGCATCGGACATAGCGTTTCCCCCTTCGGGCGCTGCAGAAAGCCCTTCTCCCCTTGGGGGCTCGGAGCCGTCCGCGTAGCGGATGGGCGCCGAAGGCGACCAGAGGCGGAGAGTGGTTGGGATGAGGGGTCGTTACCGCTCGAAGAGCGGGAAAAGACCAGCCGGCTGCCACCCTCACCCCACCCCCTCTCCCCTCAAGGGAGAGGGGCCTTAAGCATCCAGATCAACCACTTGCCGTGTTTATGAGATTTGTGCATTCCGCGGCCCTTCCGGCCGGGTGGGTCAGGGCTGGGCGAAGGCCTGGTCCAGCGCGCTCTTCAACTGGGTCGCGTCGTAGGGCTTGTGCAGGAAGCCGCGGGGGCGGACGGTCCTGGCGCGCTCCATCAGGTCGGGGTCGTTGGCGCCGGACATGAAGATGCTGCCGACATCGTACCGTTCGCGCAGTTCGCGGGCGGCTTCGATTCCGTCCTGCGGGCCGGACAGGTTGATGTCCACCAACGCCAGCGACGGCCGTTCCTTCTCCGCGATGGACAACGCCTCGGTCGCCGACGCCGCGACGCCGCAGACCTCGTAATCCATGTCTTCCAACACGTCCGTCAGGTACATGGCGACGATCGATTCATCCTCCACCACGAGGACGCGAGCCGGAGCGTTCTTGCCTGCGGATGTGCTGAGCGGGTCCGTCATCTTGGCCTCCTCGTGTTTGCCGGCGTCCTTATCGGTCGGCAATGTCCCGGCCTTCGGGGAACGTCGCAGGGCGCCCCGCAACCAAATGCAGCGTAAGCACTAGCACGACGGTGTGACACGGATAAGAGGGAAAGGCCGAATAGTGCCAATGGGTTATGTCCTTCTCCCGAAGACTACCGCCAACGGGTTGGCGAAGACGCAATCTTGACGTGTGCGCGCGGGCAACATCCGTTCGTCGCGACCGACTCATAGGCAATTTCGGCAAGTTTTGGCGGAACGGAGTGGCCTGTTCGCTGTTCCGGTGCTAAATGGCTCTGCCCAAGATTGGGCGGGCGCCGTCGGCGCTGCCGGAATCCCGGTTCCGCGTGTCGCGACGACGTTTCACGGAGTTTGCCGTGCCGACCGCCGCCCCGGTGGACGGACCGGCTGGCCGATGTTGTGTTCGCAAACTGAGGGATACAGAATGAAGCGCACTTTTGCCGTGTTGGCCGTGGGTCTGTTTGTGGCGTTCCCCGGCATCGCCTCGGCGCAGGACGCCGAAGCCGGTGAGAAGGTTTTCAACCAGTGCAAGGCCTGCCACACGATCGAGGCCGGCGGCCCGAACCGCGTCGGCCCGAACCTGCACGGCGTCGTCGGCCGCAAGGCGGGCTCGCACGAGGGCTTCAACTATTCCGACGCCATGAAGAACTCGGGCAACACCTGGGATGAGGCCACCCTCGACAAGTACCTGACCGACCCGAAGGCCGCCGTCCCCGGCAACAAGATGGCCTTCGCCGGCGTGAAGAACGAGCAGGCCCGCAAGGACCTGATCGCCTTCCTGAAGAAGAACAGCTAAGCGGTCCCACCGCTTCGCGAGGACGCGCCCGTCGGCCCCGGCCGACGGGCGTTTTCTTTTGGAGGCCTACGCGGCGGCCAGCGGCTGCAATCCGGCCGTCAGGCGCTTGAAGTCGCCGGCGAAGGCCTGGGCCGACCTGGCGTCCAGATCGAACTTGATACGCAGTCCGTGGCCGTCGCCGGACACCACCGTGAAGGGCAGGCGCGTGCCGCAGCCCTGGATCTCCAGGGACCCGCGATGTCCGACCGCGGCGGCGTCCACGCCCTCGATGGTCGCCCCGCCTTCCGACAGGTTGCGCAGATGCCCGCGCAGCGATCCCGCCGCAGTGGCGACGGTGCAGGGCAGGTTGACCTGGAAGCGCGGCAGGCGGCGGCGGTCCACCTCCGGCGTGGCGGTGCGCACCGCGCGGACGAGCGTCTGGCGCAGCAGGTCGATGCCACCCGCCACGTCGGAGGCGACGCGGCGCACCTCGTCCGCGCGGTTGCCGGTTTCCACCGCTTCTTCCGACACCTGGGCGATGCGCGTGGACACCTGCTGCGCGGCGGCCGCCGTCTGGCCGACGTTGCGGGAAATCTCGCTGGTGGCGGCGCCCTGCTGATCCATGGCGGCGGCGATGCTGCCGGCCACGCCGTCGATTTCGGTGATGGTCCGCCCGATGTCCTGCACGGCCTCGACCGCGTTGGCGGTCATGCCCTGGAGTTCG
Source organism: Azospirillum mesophilum (assembly GCF_053470405.2). Classification (NCBI taxonomy): domain Bacteria; kingdom Pseudomonadati; phylum Pseudomonadota; class Alphaproteobacteria; order Rhodospirillales; family Azospirillaceae; genus Azospirillum; species Azospirillum mesophilum. The sequence continues at coordinate 39,882 of NZ_JBPXMQ020000009.1, read as the reverse complement.
GCGATCTGGCGGGAGATGTCCTCCGCCGACTTGGAGGTCTGGGTGGCGAGGTTCTTCACCTCGCTCGCCACGACGGCGAAGCCCTTGCCCGCCTCGCCGGCGCGCGCCGCCTCGATCGTGGCGTTCAGCGCCAGCAGGTTGGTCTGGGCCGCGATGTCCTGGATGAAGGTGGCGACCTCGCCGATGTGGCCGATGGCTTCCGACAGGGACAGCACGACCTCCTCGGTGCGGCGCCCGCCTTCCACCGCGCGGCGGGAGATCTGGCTGGCGAAGGACACTTGGTTGGAGATCTCGGCGATGGAGGCGGTCAGCTCGTCGGTGGCGGTCGCCACGGCCTGGGCGTTGCCCAGCGCCTGTTCCGCCGCGACGGCGACGTCCTGGGAATTGGTGGACACCGTTTCCGCCGAGTTGGCCATCGCCTGGGCGTTGCTGTCCATGGACATCGACCGCTCGGCGACGCGATCCACGGCGGCGCGGGTTTCCTGCTCCACCGTCGCGGCCATGGACTCCAGTGCGGCGATCTTGGCCTCCTCCGCCTCCCGGCGCTCGCGCTCCTGGGCGTCGCGCAGGCGCAGGTTGTCCAGGCCCTTCTGGCGGAAGCTTTCCACCGCCTGGGCCATGGCCCCGATCTCGTCCTGGCGCTCCAGGCCGGGAACCAGCGTCTCGTACTGGCCGTCGGCGATGCCGAACATGGCCGTCCGGATGCGGTCCAGCGTCTGGAACTGCCGGCGCACCACCAGCAGCATGATCAGACCCGCCGCCACGGTGATAGCGACCGCGACCTTCAGCGTGCTGCCCACCACCTCGTCCAGCACGCGCAACGCGTCGCTTTTCTTGAGGCCGACGAACAGGATGCCGATGACCTCGCCGTTCTGGTCGATCAGCGGGTCGTAGGCGGTGAAGTAGGTGGAGCCCAGGATGTCGGCCTCGCCGCGGAAGGGCTCGTGCTTCTCGAAGATGGCCGTGTAGACGGGGCCGCGCGCCAGCGTGGTGCCCACCGCCCGGCTGCCGTCGGGGTTGAGGACGTTGGTCGCCACGCGCTTGTCGCCGCGGAAGATGGTGGCGACGCCGCCGTTCACGCTGCGGATCGCGTCGACCATGACGTTCGCGCCGTCGAGCTTGTAGTCGTCGATGTAGAGGGCGCCGTCCTTGATGCGGAACTCCGACCCCTTCTGGTCGAGCAGCATGCGGAAGCTGGTGATCGCCTGCTCGCGCCGCTCCAGCGCCTCCTCGCCGATGCGGGTCTGCACGATCAGCACCGTCGCATAGGTGAGCGCGCTGGCCAGGACGACCAGCCCGAGCGTGCACAGAATGGTCAGCTTGGTGGCCAGAGACAGCTTGCGGAAGGCGTTCATCGGCGGCGTTTCCCTTTTGTCGGCCACGCATCGGACTCAACCGTTGGTGGGCGGTGGGAATTTATTGCGGTTTTTATATAAATGCGAAGGACATTCCTGCGGCGCATCGACGCAGGGGTGCGGCGGATTCGTCTTATCGCGACGGCTCACAGCCACCCCCTCAACTTGAAGAAGAGGTAGGGGAGAACGGCTGTCGCCACCATCAGGGCAAGGGCGTAAGCGTAGCCGTAGCGCCAGCCCAGCTCCGGCATGTGCTGGAAATTCATGCCGTAGATGCTGGCGACCAGCGTGGGCGGCGTCAGCACGACCGACACGATGGAGATGATCTTGATGATGGCGTTCTGCTGGATGCCGATCAGGCCGACCGTGGCGTCCAGCATGAACTGGACCTTGTTGAACAGGTCCATCTCATATTCGTGCAGCGACTTCAGGTCGCGGTCCAGCGCATCAAGATCGTGGGCGGCCTTGTCGGCGCGCAGGTTCACGCGGGCGAAGGCGATGACCCGGTCGAGGCTCTGCAGGCTTTCCCGGATGCGGAAGACGACGTCCTGGCCGTGCCCGACGTCGGCCAGGACGCTTTCCAGCGGGCGCCGGTGGCGACGGCGGCGGGCGGGCTGGGCGCGGCTGTAGCGGAAGATCTCGCGGCTGAGGGCGTCCAGGTCGGCGCCGATCCGTTCGATGATGTCGGCCAACCGGTCCACCATCGTGTTCCAGATCGCCACCAGCACGTCCGTGGCGCTGCCCACCTGGACCTGCTGGTTGTCGCAGAGCGACCGGAAGATCTTGAAGGACTGCGGCGTGTCGTAGCGGACGGTGATCAGCAGCCGGGGCGTCAGGACGAAGGTGATGGGGACGGTGGTCGGGTCGTGGCTGTCGGACCGGCAGACCGCGACCACGGTCATGGTCAGCGCGTCCTTCGCCTTGGACACGCGGCTCGACTCCTCGATCTCGACCATGTCGTCGCGGGTCGGCAGGTTCAGGCCGAGCGAGCGTTCCAGCCGCGCCTCCTCCTCCCGGCTGGGCTCGCACAGGTCGATCCAGACGGCGTCGGGCGGGATGTGCGACGGGTTGACGAGGCCGGAGAACAGGGTGCCGTCGCGGGCGATGTGGGCGTGGATCATGGCTCCTCCCGGAATGGACGTGAAGGATGGAGGTGAAGGGCCGCGCAAACACGCGCGCGGCTGCTCCATGAAATGCCCGATCCGGTCCATTTTGTTCCAAATTGCCGGGGAACACCCCTTGCGGCCCCGGCCAATGGTTCAAAAGGGGTAGTGATGGAAGTTTTCTGCGCGCCGGACGTTTTCTCCGTAGACGTATGTCCAACAGGGAGAAAACGTCATGAAGACCTTGATGACCGCCTGTGGTGTCGTTGCTTTTCTGGCCGCCGCTCCGGCGTTCGCCCAGTCCGCCACGCCGACCAACAAGACCACCGCTCCCTCCGTCGCCTCGACCGAAGGCGCAGTGGATCCGGCGATCGCGCGGATGACCGCGGATCAGCTGAAGAACAAGGAGGTCTACGGGACGGACGGCAAGGAACTCGCCAAGATCGAGGGCGTCGTCCGCAAGGGCAACGACACCTACGCGGTGCTCGACGTCGACCATGTCGTGGACGTGACCGACAAGGACGCCGTGCTGCCCATGAACAAGCTGCACATGAAGGGCGACAAGCTCGCCGTCGACATGACCAAGGACCAGATGCAGGGCCTTGAGAAGTGGCAGAAGGGCAAGTACGAGGACATCAAGGGCGCGCTGAAATAACGGCGCGTCGACTCTCGAAGGAAGGGCGGTCGGCATTGCCGGCCGCCCTTTTCCTTTTGGCCGTGACGCCGGAACGCCGCGCGCTGTTGGGGAAACCGGCAACTGAGGAACAACAGCCCGAACACCGGGCCCCCAACACCGTGTCCAGGGGAACACCGCCATGGCGATGGAAAAGACCCGGCATCCGGCCTTTGCCGACGGGATGGCCCTGACCGGCCCCGTGGGCGGTCACCCGCCGACGGAATCCGAACAGCACAAGAGGCTGGCGCCCCTGCTGCTCGCGGCGCTCGGCGTCGTCTACGGCGACATCGGCACCAGCCCGCTCTACACGCTGCGCGAGTGCTTCGGCCATGTCGGCCTGCGGCTGACCGAGGGGAACGTGCTGGGCATCCTGTCCCTGGTCTTCTGGGCGCTGATCCTGGTCGTCACGATCAAGTACGTCACCTTCGTCATGCGCGCCGACAACCGGGGCGAGGGCGGCATCCTGGCGCTGATGACGCTGGCGCTGCGCAAGTCGAGTCCGTCCGCCTACCCGCGCGGGCTCCTGCTGGTGTTCGGCATGTTCGGCGCCTCGCTGTTCTTCGGGGACAGCCTCGTCACGCCGGCCATTTCCGTGCTGAGCGCGGTGGAGGGGCTGAAGGTGGTGGCCCCGGCGCTGGAAGCCTGGGTGATCCCGCTGACGGTCGCCATCCTCATCGGCCTGTTCCTGGTCCAGCGCGCGGGCACGGCCAAGGTCGGGCGCCTGTTCGGGCCGGTCATGCTGCTGTGGTTCGCCACGCTGGGCATCCTCGGCCTCGTCCACATCGTCCAGGGGCCGGGCGTGCTGCGGGCGCTGTCGCCGGCCTGGGCGCTGTCCTTCGCCGCCGAGAACGGCTGGCTGGCCTTCGTGGCGCTGGGGTCGGTGGTGCTGGCGGTGACCGGGGGCGAAGCGCTCTACGTGGACATGGGGCACCTGGGGCGCTTCCCGATCCGCGTGGCGTGGCTGGGCTTCGTGCTGCCGTCGCTGCTGCTGAACTACATGGGGCAGGGCGCCCTGCTGCTGCGCGACCCGTCGGCGCTGGAGAACCCCTTCTTCCATCTGGCGCCGGGCTGGGGGCAGATTCCGCTTCTGCTGCTGGCGACCATGGCGACGGTGATCGCCTCGCAGGCGGTGATTTCCGGCGCCTATTCGATCAGCCGGCAGGCCATCCAGCTCGGCCTGATCCCGCGCGTGCCGATCCGCCACACCTCGGAGGAGGAGATCGGCCAGATTTACGTGCCCAAGATCAACTGGACGCTCTGCGTGCTGGTGATCTCGCTGGTGCTGGGCTTCGAATCCTCGTCCAATCTGGCGGCGGCCTACGGCATCGCGGTGACGGGGGAGATGTCGATCACCGCCATCCTCTTCTACGTGGTCGCGCGGACGCTGTGGCGCTGGTCGCGGCCGGCCGCCGGGCTGCTGACGGCGCTGTTCCTGAGCGTGGATCTGGCCTTCTTCAGCGCCAACCTGCTGAAGGTCCCGCAGGGCGGCTGGTTCCCGCTGCTGGCCGCCGCCGCGCTGTTCACCCTGATGTGGACGTGGCGGCGCGGGCGGCAAGTGGTGGCCGCGCGGCTGGCCGAGCAGGGCATGTCCGTGGACCTGTTCCTGTCCCGGCTGGCGCACAAGCAGCCGCACCGGGTGCCGGGCACGGCCATCTTCCTGACCGGCAACACGGAGGTCGTGCCCCACGCCCTGCTGCACAACCTCAAGCACAATCATGTGCTGCACGAGCGCGTGATCTTCCTGACCGCCGTCAACGAGGAGGTGCCGCGCGTTCACGAGGACCGGCGGCTGGAAATCCACACGCTCGGCCACGGGTTCTGGCGCGTCATCCTGCATTTCGGCTTCATGGAGACGCCGCACGTCCCGGCGGCGCTGGAGCTGATGCGCCGGCACGGATTCACGCTGGACATGGCGAGCACGTCCTTCTTCGTCGGCCGCGAGACCATCGTCCCCTCGGTCAGGCCGGACCTGAAGCCCTGGCAGGAGCGCCTGTTCATCGTGATGGCCAGCAACGCCGCCTCGGCGTCGGATTTCTTCTGCGTCCCGCCGAACCGGGTGGTCGAGCTGGGAACCCAGATCGAGGTTTAGCTTGAGCGCGGCGCCAGGGATTCCGGAAAGGCGCCCCCGCGATGCAGGCCCGACAGCGACGGGAGCGCGGTGAGCGCAACGTCCAGGGCCGTCTCCAGGTCCACGACCCGGAACGGCTTTCCGAGAAAGGCGGCGGCCCCGGCGGCGTAGGCCTCCGTCGCGGCGGTGTGGGCGCTGCACACGATGCTCGGAACGCGGTACCGGGTGGCGAGCTGGCGGACCGCCGTCAGGCCGTTGGAGCCCTGCGCCAGCCAGACGTCGATCAGGGCCAGATCGATGGACCGCCCGGCGGCGGCATCGATCGCCATCTCGGCGGTGTCCACCACCTCGACGACGCTGTGCCCCAGGTCGGCGAGGATGCCCGAGAGCGTCATGGCGACGCACGCGTCATCCTCGGCAACCAGTATGTTCAGTCCGCGCTCCATCCCCAAACCTCAGCACCGTTGAACGCACCTGCCCCGAACAACGTGGGGCGGCGGCGCATGCTCCGCCAGCGCTCCCCCCGAGAGGGCGATTCGAAAGAGCTGTGACATTTCGGTCGGCATCGGTCCGATGGTGGTCGGGGTTATCCACCTCCGAGGAGGTGCGCCGTCCGGCCAAGCCGGTTTAAAAGCGCACGCGCCAGCGGGCGCCTGGGGCGGCGTCCTCCACGGTCAGTTCAGCGGAAATCTGGCGTGCCAGGCTGTTAACGACCGTCATGCCCAGGCTGCGGCCCGGCTTCTGGATCGAGAAGCCGTCCGGCATGCCCACGCCGTGGTCGCGGACGGTCAGTTCCAGTTCGCCGTCCCCGACCGGGCCGAAGCCGACCTCGACGCACAGGTGCCCGTTGGCCGGGTTGGAGTGCTTGATCGCGTTGGTCACCAGTTCCACGACCATCAGCCCAAGCGGGACCACCTGATCGGTCGGCAGTTCGATCGCGGTCGCGGTCACCCGGATCGTGTATTCGGGCACGGAGGCGGCGAGGTCGGCGCACAGCGTGCGCAGGTAGGCATCCACGTCCACCGTGGTCACGCTCTCGCCCCGGTACAGCCGCTCATGCACCTGGGCGATGGCGCGGACCCGCGCCCCGGCCTCGTCCAGTTCCCGCCGGACCTGATCGTCGGTCGCCTTGCGCCCCTGCATGCCCAGCATGGCGCCGACCAGTTGCAGGGAGTTCTTCACCCGGTGGTTCACCTCGCGCATCAGCAGGTCCTTCTCTGCCTCGGCCTTGCGGCGGGCCTGGATTTCCTGCTGGAGCAGGCCGGTGCTGTGCGCCTGGAGCGCCAGATAGCCGGCGATCAGCGTCGTCAGCACCAGCCCCAGGGCGAAGGCCAGCTCGACGCGCGGGTCCAGCACCGCCGGTGGCCGCTCCAGCGGTTCGAACACCAGCGTCCAGGCCCTGCCGCCCCAGGTGACGGTGCGGCGGATGAGCCCTTCGTCGTCCAGCAGCGCCTCGGCCTCCCGGTCGTCGCTCGCGGACGAGCCGGGGGCGACGAGGGTGTGGAGGTGGCGCTGCCCGGCTTGGGCGGCCGCATCGAAGACATGCACATGGGCGAACCGGTGCGGCTGTCCGGCCACGCCGTCGGGAATGAGGCGGTCGTAGCGGAAGACCGTCGTGATGACGCCCTTCAGCGCCGCCCGCCGCGCCTCGACCGTCGCACCGGGGGCGAGCCGCCGGTACACCGGCGTGTACAGGATGGTCGCCAGCACGTCCGGGGCCTGGACGAGGCGCAGGGGCGCGGTGGCGACGGTCTGGCCGGTGTCCCGCGCGTTCGCCAGCGCCTGCGCCCGCAGCGGAAAGGCGGCGACGTCAATCCCCACAGCCATCTCGTTGCCGGCCAGCGGTTCGATCAGCTGGACGGGGAACAGGTCGCGGCCGACCGTTTCGGGATCGATCTTCGTGCCGTTCGGCCCACGGAAGTACGGGACGGTGACCCCGGCCTGCCGCAACGACTCCAGCAGCGCGCCGGCCTGCGCGGGCGGCGTGCGCGGCAGCCAGGAGACGGCGACCATGCTGGGCGTCCGGGCGAACACGCGCTCGGCCACCGCCGCAAGGTCGCTGCGCCGGACCTCCTGATCGGGTGTGAACAGGCCGCCGAAGATGGTGGGGACGAGTTCCCGGCTGACGAGGCTCGTCTGGAGCGCGGTCGAAACGCCGTCGGCGTCCGTGGCGATCTCGGACCGCCGCACATCCTCGACGTGACGCCGTTCCTGGTCGGCGAGGAGCAGCGTCAGCCCGGTCCCGACCAAGGCGGCAAGAAGGGCGGGAAGGTACGGACGGAACGGCACGGTGAGGCTTTCTCGCGCAGGCGTGTTTCCGCCCTTCATAGCCGTGCCGGTCGCGCCGGCGCACCAGTACCGAAGGCATAAGCGTAAGGTGTAGGGATCCCGCCCGCTTCCCCGGAGCGCGGGAGGGTGGTGCGACTTTTTCGTTTGGCATTCACTTTTTTCGTATTGTCGCGCGGACGAACCTTCGATACCGTTCAAAACGAAAGCGGGAACGCGCCGCGCGACGACAGGCGCCATGGACGGGGAGGGGGCGTTGGCCGAGGTCTACGACCTTGCCATCATCGGTGGCGGCATCAACGGCTGCGGCATCGCGCGGGACGCGGCGGGGCGGGGCTGCTCGGTCTATCTGTGCGAACAGAACGACCTCGGCTCCGGCACCTCGTCGGCTTCGACGAAGCTGATCCACGGCGGCCTGCGCTACCTGGAACATTACGAGTTCCGGCTGGTCCGGGAATCGTTGCAGGAGCGGGAGGTGCTGTGGCGCATGGCCCCGCACATCGTCTGGCCGCTGCGCTTCGTGCTGCCGCACCTGCCGGGGCTGCGCCCGGCGTGGTTTCTGCGGCTGGGGCTGTTCCTCTACGACCATCTGGGCGGGCGCGACCGGCTGCCCGGCACGCGCGGGCTCGATCTGCGGCGCGATCCAGCCGGCAAGCCGCTGAAGCCGGGTTTCGCGCGCGCTTTCGAATATTCCGATTGCTGGGTCGAAGACGCGCGTCTTGTGGTGCTGAACGCGCAGGACGCCGCGCGCATGGGTGCCGTCATCCGGACGCGGACGCGCTTCGTCGGCGCCATCCGCAAGGACGGGATGTGGACGGTGACGGTGGAAGACGCGCGGACGGGCCGCCGCTCCACCCTGCGCGCCCGCGCGCTGGTCAACGCCGCCGGCCCCTGGGTGGCGAGCGTGCTGCGGCAGGGCGTGCATGTCGGCATCGACGCGCGCATCCGGCTCGTGCAGGGCTCGCACATCGTGGTGCCGAAGCTGTTCGACCACGACCGCTGCTACATCTTCCAGAACGCCGACAAGCGCATCGTCTTTGCCATCCCCTACGAGCGCGACTTCACGCTGATCGGCACCACCGACCGCGATTACGAGGGCGACCCGGCCTTCGCCCACGCGACGGAGGATGAGATCGCCTACCTCTGCGCCGCGGCCAGCGAGTATTTCGCCAAGCCGGTGGCGCCCAAGGACGTGGTGTGGACCTATTCCGGCGTCCGCCCGCTCTACGACGATGGCGCGTCGGAAGCCCAGGCGGCGACGCGCGATTACGTGCTGGCCGTGGACGCGCCGGCGGATGGGCCGGGGGAGGGAGCGGCGCTGCTCAGCATCTTCGGCGGCAAGATCACCACCTACCGGCGGCTGGCCGACGCCGCCGTCGCCAAGCTGGCGCCCTTCCTGCCGCAGCTCGCCACCAACGGAAAGGGATGGTCGAGCGCCACGGCGCTGCCCGGCGGCGACTTCCCGGTGGACGGCTTCGGCGCGCTGGTGGCGGACCTTAACCGGCAATACCCCTTCGTGACGCCGCCGCACATGGAGCGGCTGGTGCGGGCCTACGGCACCCGGACCCGCGCGATCCTCGACGGTGCCACGCGCGTTGAGGATCTCGGGCGCGACTTCGGCGCCACCCTGACCGAGGCCGAGGTTCGCTACCTGATGGCCGAGGAATGGGCGGAAACGGCCGACGACGTGCTCTGGCGCCGCTCCAAGCTCGGGCTGCGGTTGAGCCGGGAGCAGGCGCGGGCGCTCGACGAATTTATGACGCAGGAACGCGGCCGCCGAGCGCGGGCCTCGGACGCAGCGGAATAGGGGGAGCGCAGCGGTGAGCCTTGTTCTGGACAACGTCAGCAAGCATGTCGGCGGCCACGTCCACATTGAGAACGTGTCCCTGACCCTGGAGCGCGGCTCGCTGAACGTCCTGCTGGGGCCGACCCTGTCGGGCAAGACCTCGCTGATGCGGCTGATGGCCGGGCTGGACGTGCCGAGCGCCGGCCGCGTGCTGGTGGACGGGCGCGACGTGACCGGCCTGCACGTGCGCAAGCGCTCCGTCGCCATGGTCTACCAGCAGTTCATCAACTACCCCTCGCTGACGGTCTACGAGAACATCGCCTCCCCCCTGCGGGTCGCCCGCCGGCCCAGGGCGGAGATCGACGCTAAGGTGCGCGAGGCGGCAAGGCTGCTGAAGCTGGAACCCTACCTCGACCGCACGCCCCAGCACCTCTCCGGCGGTCAGCAGCAGCGCACCGCCATTGCCCGCGCGCTGGTCAAGGACGCGCAACTCGTCCTGCTTGACGAGCCGCTGGCGAACCTGGACTACAAGCTGCGCGAGGAATTGCGGGAGGAGCTGCCGAAGATCTTCGCCGCCTCCGGCGCCGTGTTCGTCTACGCGACGACCGAACCGACGGAGGCGCTTCTTCTGCGCGGCAACACGGCGACGCTGTGGGAAGGGCGGCTGGCGCAGTTCGGCCGCACCCCCGACGTCTACCGCCGCCCGGCCAACCTGACCAGCGCCCGCGTCTTCTCCGACCCGCCGCTGAACACCATGCGGGTGCACAAGCGCGGCCTGCAACTGGTGCTCGCCACCGGGGAGCATGGGCTGGCGCGGGGCGTGCTGGCGGAGCTTCCGGACGACGACTACACCATCGGCTTCCGCGCCGATCACCTGTCCCTGACGCGCCCCGACGCCGAGGCCATCGCGCTGACCGGCACGGTCGCGGTCAGCGAGATCACCGGCTCCGAAAGCTTCGTGCACATCGATCTGGAACGGTCGGACGGCGGGTCCGACCGCTGGGTCGCCGTCACGCGCGGCGTGCTGGAGGTGGAGCCGGGCGAGCGGATCGAATGCTTCATTGACCCCCGCCGCCTCTTCGTCTTCGGCCACGACGGCTGCCTCGCCGCGGCCCCGCCGCTGGTGATGGCGGCGTGAGGGGGGAACGAATGGCAAGGATCGAAAACGCCTACTTTTCGTCATCCCCGCGAAGGCGGGGATCCAGAAAACTTCGCGCTTAAGTGCTTCATCGGCCTGGATCCCCGCCTTCGCGGGGATGACGGCAGGTAAGTGGCTGGACTTCTCAGCGTCTGTGGAAGGAACGGGACCATGGCGCGCATCGAGCTTCGGAACCTTGCCCACAGCTACACGCCCACCCCCAAGGGCGACGATGACTACGCCCTGAAGCGGCTGGATCATGTGTGGGAGCAGGGCGGGGCCTACGCTCTGCTGGGGCCGTCGGGCTGCGGCAAGACCACGCTGCTGAACATCATCTCCGGCCTGCTGACGCCCAGCGAGGGGCGGGTGCTGTTCGACGGGAAGGACGTCACCGCCCTGCCGACCGAGGCGCGCAACATCGCCCAGGTGTTCCAGTTCCCGGTCGTCTACGACACCATGACGGTCTACGAGAACCTCGCCTTTCCGCTGCGCAACCGGGGCCTGCGCGGCAAGGCGGTGGACGCGCGGGTGCGGGAGATCGCCGGGCTGCTGGACCTGACGCCCGACCTGAACCGGCGCGGGCGGGGCCTGACGGCGGACGCCAAGCAGAAGATCTCGCTGGGGCGGGGCCTCGTGCGGCCGGACGTGGCGGCGATCCTGTTCGACGAGCCGCTGACCGTCATCGACCCGCACCTGAAGTGGGAGCTTCGGTCGAAGCTGAAGGCGCTGCACCGGGCGCTGGACCTGACCATGATCTACGTGACCCACGACCAGACGGAGGCGCTGACCTTCGCCGACACGGTGGTGGTCATGCACGATGGCCGCGTGGTGCAGATCGGCCGTCCGGAGGAGCTGTTCGCCAAGCCCGCCCACGTCTTCGTCGGGCACTTCATCGGCTCCCCCGGCATGAATGTGCTGCCGGCCGAGGTGTCCGGGCGGGCGGCGCGCGTCGGCGGGCACGTCATCCCGCTGGGGCGCGGCTACCCGCGCCTGAACGGCGGTGCCAGGATCGAGATCGGCGTGCGGCCGGAATTCGCGACCCTCGCCCCCGCCGGGGCTGGCGTGCCGGTGCGGGTTCGCCGCGTGGACGACCTGGGCCGCCTGCGCATCGCCAAGGTGGAGCTGTCCGGCCTGCCGATGGCCGCGACGGTGCCGGAAAGCCTGCCGGTGACCGGCGAGGACGCCTCGCTGCTGTTCGATCCGGCCATGGTCCATGTCTACGCCGACGGAGCGCTTGTGGAGGGCCAGAGTGTGGAAGGGGAGCTTGCGTGATGGACAAGCCCGTCAACCAGGGGGCGTGGCTGCTGGTGCTGCCGGTCCTGCTGATCGTCGCCTTCTCGGCCATCGTGCCGCTGATGACGGTGGTCAACTACTCGGTGCAGGACACCTTCGGGAACAACCAGTTCTTCTGGAACGGCATCGGCTGGTATCAGGAGCTTCTGGACCCCACGACCGACCTCGGCGGGCGGTTCTTCGACGCGCTGTGGCGCAACCTGCTGTTCTCCTTCCTGATCCTGGCGATCGAGGTGCCGCTGGGCATCGCCGTGGCGCTGAGCATGCCGCGCGAGGGCTGGCGGGTGGCGGCGACGCTGGTGACGCTGGCGCTGCCGCTGCTGATCCCCTGGAACGTGGTCGGCACCATCTGGCAGATCTTCGCGCGGGAGGACATCGGCCTGCTGGGCTGGGTCGTGAACCGGCTGGGCATCCCCTACAACTACACGGCGGACCCGCTGTCGGCCTGGGTGACCATCGTCGTCATGGACGTGTGGCACTGGACCTCGCTGGTGGCGCTGCTGTGCTACGCCGGGCTGCGGTCGATCCCCGACGCCTTCTATCAGGCGGCGCGCATCGACGGGGCCTCAAACTGGGGCATCTTCCGGAACATCCAGCTGCCGAAGATGCACCGGGTGCTGCTGATCGCGGTGCTGCTGCGCTTCATGGACAGCTTCATGATCTACACGGAGCCCTTCGTGGTCACCGGCGGCGGCCCTGGCAACTCCACCACCTTCGTGTCCATCGACCTCGTGAAGCTGGCGCTGGGCCAGTTCGACCTGGGCAAGGCGGCGGCGCTGTCCATCGTCTACAACCTCGTGATCCTCGCCGTGTGCTGGGTCTTCTACACGGTGATGACCCGTATGGATGCCCAAAGAAACTGAGGGGAAGGAGCTAATTCGATGCTGCGCGCGCGGATCGTCCTTGGGCTCTACATCGTCTTCCTTCTCCTGCCGATCTACTGGCTCGTGAACATGAGCCTGAAGACCAACACGGAGATCGTCAGTGGCCTGACGCTGTGGCCGAACAAGCTGACCTTCGAGAATTACGCGCGGATCTTCACCGACCCGTCCTGGTATTCGGGCTATCTGAACTCGCTGAAATACGTGGCGCTGAACACGGTGCTGTCGATCGCGCTGGCCCTGCCGGCGGCCTACGCCTTCTCGCGGTTTCGGTTCGTGGGGGACAAGCACCTGTTTTTCTGGCTGCTGTCCAACCGCATGGCCCCGCCGGCGGTCTTCGCGCTGCCCTTCTTCAACCTCTATTCCGCCATCGGCCTGTTCGACACGCCGCTGGCCGTGGCATTGGCGCATTGCCTGTTCAACGTGCCGCTGGCGGTGTGGATCCTCGAAGGCTTCATGTCCGGGGTACCCCGTGAGATCGACGAGACCGCCTATCTCGACGGCTACAGCTTCCCGCATTTCTTCGTGAAGATCTTCACGCCGCTGGTGGCGAGCGGGATCGGCGTCACGGCCTTCTTCTGCTTCATGTTCAGCTGGGTGGAACTGCTGCTGGCGCGCACGCTGACCTCGGTGGACGCCAAGCCCATCGCGGCGACGATGACGCGCACCGTGTCGGCGGCGGGCATGGATTGGGGCCTGCTGGCGGCGGCCGGCGTGCTGACCATCGTGCCGGGGGCCTTGGTCATCTGGTTCGTGCGCAACTACATCGCCAAGGGCTTCGCCCTGGGCCGCGTCTGAGGGGGGAGGGCGTTTCCATGGAACATGTCGCCTGGATGGCCTGGACCTGGCAGACCGGCGCCTTCTTCGCGGTGATCGCGGGGCTGCTGGCCCTGCTGACCCTGCTGGCCGTCAACCGGCCGGAGATCGCGCGGCCCGGCATCCTGGGCATCACCACCACGCGCGGCGACCGGCTGTTCATCACGCTTCTGGGCAGCGCCTTCATCCACCTCGCGTGGCTGGGGCTGGTCGGCCAGGACCTGCATTACGCGTCTCTGCTCTCGCTTCTCTACGCCGCGGCGGTGTTCCGCTGGGTGTGAGCAGGGGCCTGTACGGATTCAAAAACAAGGGTAGGGAGGACACACGATGCGCAATCTCTGTCTGGCCACCGCGTCGGCGGCGGCCCTTCTTCTGGGCTCCGCCCCCGCCTTCGCCGACATCGAGGCGGCCAAGCGCTGGATCGACAGCGAGTTCCAGCCTTCGACCCTGTCGAAGGAGGCCCAGCTGAAGGAGATGCAGTGGTTCATCGACGCCGCGAAGCCCTTCGCCGGCATGGAGATCAACGTCGTCTCCGAAACCATCACCACGCACGAATACGAATCCAAGACGCTCGCCAAGGCCTTCAGCGAGATCACCGGCATCAAGATCCGCCACGACATCATCCAGGAAGGCGATGTGGTGGAGAAGATCCAGACGCAGATGCAGTCCGGCAAGAACATCTACGACGCCTGGATCAACGACAGCGACCTGATCGGCACGCATTTCCGCTACAACCAGGTCGTTCCCCTGACCGACTGGATGGAGGGGGAAGGCAAGGACGTCACCCTGCCGACGCTGGACGTCAACGACTTCATCGGCAAGTCCTTCACCACGGCGCCGGACGGCAAGCTCTACCAGCTTCCCGACCAGCAGTTCGCCAATCTCTACTGGTTCCGCTACGACTGGTTCACCCGCCCCGACATCAAGGAGAAGTTCAAGGCCAAGTACGGCTACGATCTGGGCGTGCCGGTCAACTGGTCGGCCTATGAGGACATCGCCGAGTTCTTCACCAACGACGTGAAGGAGATCGACGGCGTCAAGGTCTACGGCCACATGGACTACGGCAAGAAGGACCCGTCGCTCGGCTGGCGCTTCACCGACGCGTGGCTGTCCATGGCCGGCAACGGCGACAAGGGCCTGCCCAACGGCAAGCCGGTGGACGAGTGGGGCATCCGCATGGAGGGTTGCCGCCCCGTCGGCTCCTCCGTCGAGCGCGGCGGCGACACCAACGGCCCGGCCGCCGTCTACTCCATCGTCAAGTATGTGGACTGGCTGAAGAAATACGCGCCGCCGCAGGCCGCCGGCATGACCTTCTCCGAATCCGGACCGGTGCCGGCGCAGGGCAACGTCGCGCAGCAGATCTTCTGGTACACGGCCTTCACCGCCGACATGGTGAAGGACGGCCTGCCGGTGGTGAACGCCGACGGCACGCCGAAATGGCGCATGGCCCCGTCGCCGCACGGCGCCTATTGGAAGGACGGCATGAAGCTGGGCTACCAGGACGCCGGCTCCTGGACTCTGCTGAAGTCCACGCCGGTGGACCGCCGCAAGGCGGCGTGGCTCTACGCCCAGTTTACCCTGTCGAAGACCGTCAGCCTGAAGAAGAGCCACGTCGGCCTGACCTTCATCCGCGAAAGCGACATCTGGGACAAGTCCTTCACCGAGCGCGCGCCGAAGCTGGGCGGCCTGATCGAGTTCTACCGCTCCCCCGCGCGCGTGCAGTGGACGCCGACCGGCGTGAACGTGCCCGACTATCCGAAGCTGGCGCAGCTCTGGTGGCAGAACATCGGCGACGCGTCGTCGGGCGCCAAGACCCCGCAGGCGGCCATGGACGCGCTGGCGGCGGCCCAGGACTCCGTCATGGAGCGTCTGGAGCGGTCCGGCGTGCAGGGCGAATGCGGGCCGAAGCTGAACAAGAAGGAATCGGCCGAGTTCTGGTACGCCAAGGCCGAAAAGGACGGCACCATCGCCCCGCAGCGCAAGCTGGCGAACGAGAAGCCGAAGGGCGAGACGGTGGATTACGACCAGCTGATCAAGTCCTGGCCGGCCTCTCCGCCCAAGAAGGCCGCCATGGTACAGTAAAACGCCCTTGGAAAATACCCTCTCCCCTCCGGGGAGAGGGTAGGGTGAGGGGGTTCGGCGACGCTGGTACGTCCGGCGCACGCGCATCCCCCTCACCCCGCCCCTCTCCCCAGAGGGGAGAGGAAGAGAGCGTCCATAAGAATAAGCGGAGGAAACGTATGTCCGAGGCCGGCCACGTCCTTGCCATCGACCAGGGCACCACGTCCACGCGCGCCATCGTCTTCGACCGTCAGGGCAGCCCGGTCGGCGTGGCCCGGCGGGAGTTCCCGCAGCACTACCCCGCCGACGGCTGGGTGGAGCATGACCCGGAGGACATCGGACGCGACACCGTCGCCGTGATGCGCGAGGCCGTCGCCGCGGCCGGGCTGAACGCCTCCTACATCGCCGCCATCGGCATCACCAACCAGCGCGAGACCACCGTCGTCTGGGACCGGGCAACCGGGCAGCCGATCCACCGCGCGATCGTCTGGCAGGACCGCCGCACCGCCGGCACCTGTCGGAAGCTGGTTGAGGAGGGCTGCGGCCCGCTGGTCCAGCGCAAGACGGGCCTGCTGATCGACGCCTATTTCTCCGCCACTAAGGTTGCCTGGATTCTCGACCACATTCCCGGCGCGCGGGAGCGGGCGCAGCGGGGCGAGCTGTGCTTCGGCACCATCGACAGCTTCCTCCTGCACCGGCTGACCGGCGGGCGGGTGCACGCGACGGACGCGACCAACGCGTCGCGCACCATGGTCTTCGACATCCACCGGCAGGACTGGGACGACGAGCTTCTGGCCTTGTTCCGCATTCCCCGCGCCATGATGCCCGCCGTGCTGGACAGCAGCGCGGAATTCGGCGCGACCGATCCGGAGATTCTGGGCCGCCCCATCCCCATCACCGGCATCGCCGGCGACCAGCAGGCCGCGACCTTCGGGCAGGCCTGTTTCGAGCCGGGCATGGTGAAGTCCACCTACGGCACGGGCTGCTTCGCCCTGCTGAACACCGGGGACAAGCCGGTCGAGTCCCGCTCCAACATGCTGACGACGGTGGCCTACCGGCTGGACGGGCGGACGACCTACGCGCTGGAGGGCTCCATCTTCATCGCCGGGGCGGCGGTCAAATGGCTGCGCGACGGGCTGGGCATCATCACCCACGCCTCGCAGACCGACGATATGGCGACCCGCGTGCCGGACAGCCACGGCGTCTATCTGGTGCCGGCCTTCGTCGGGCTGGGGGCGCCGCATTGGGATCCGCACGCCCGCGCCGCCATCTCCGGCCTGACGCTGGACGCCGGCCCCGCCCACATCGCCCGCGCGGCGCTGGAGGCGGTGGCCTACCAGACGCGCGATCTCCGCGACGCCATGGTCTCCGACTGGCCGGCGCGGGGGACCTCCACGGCGGCGGCGCTGCGGGTGGACGGCGGCATGGCGGCGAACGACTGGCTGTGCCAGTTCCTGGCCGATATGCTGGACCTGCCGGTCGAACGCCCGGCGGTGATCGAGACGACCGCCCTGGGGGCCGCCAGCCTCGCCGGGCTGAAGGCCGGCGTCTACCGCGACCAGAAGGCTTTGGCCGAGGCTTGGCGGTGCGACCGCCGCTTCGACCCGCGCATGGAGTCGGCCAAGCGCGCGCGCCTCTACGAGGGCTGGCTCGACGCCGTGGAACGGGTACGGCGCGGCCGTTGACGGAAGGAAGGCAAGGGATGACGTTGGGCGAGGATCTGCGCGGCAAGCGCGTGCTGGTCACCGGCAGCAGCCGGGGCATCGGGGCGGCGGTGGCTGCGGCCTTCGCGGGCCTGGGCGCGCGGGTGGCCCTGCACGGGTCGGGCAACAGCGACGCGGCCGAGCGGCTGTCGGCCGAACTGTCGGCCGGCGGCGCGGCTGTCCACGCGTTCACCGGCGATTTCCGCGACCCGCGCGCGGTCGAATCTGTCGTGGACGCGGCGGTCGAGGCGCTGGGCGGGCTGGACATCCTGGTCAACAACGCCGGCACCATGGTCGGCCGCGTGCCGCTCGCCAAGCTGGAGGACAGCTTCCTGGACGAGGTGGTGGACCTGAACCTCCGCTCCGTTGTCGTGGCCTGCCGGCGGGCGCTGCCGGCGCTGAAGGCAGCGGGCGGGGGCGCCATCGTCAACACGGTGTCCATCTCCGCGCGCACGGGCGGTAGCCCCGGCTCGTCGCTCTACAGCGCGTCCAAGGCCTTCGTGTCCACCTTCACCCGGTCCCTGGCGGCGGAGCTGGCGCCGGACCGCATCCGCGTCAACGCCGTGTCGCCGGGCACCATCGACACCGACTTCCACCAGCGCTACTCCACCCCGGAAAAGCTGGCCGCCACCGCCACGCGCATCCCGCTCGGCCGGCTGGGCACGGCGGAGGACTGCGTCGGCGCCTACCTGTTCCTGTCGTCGAACGCGCTCAGCGGCTACATCACCGGTCAGGTGATCGAGGTGAACGGCGGCCAGCTGATGGCGTGACCTGAAAACCCCCTCGCCCGCCTCCGGCGGGAGAGGGAGGGACCCATGGCGAAGCCATGGGAGGGTGAGGGCAAGGTTTGCCCGAGAAGCTTCGGTCCATATGACCTTAATTCTCGGCAAAACCTCGCCCTCACCCTCCCGCGCCTCTGGCGCGGGTCCCTCCCTCTCCCATCGGGGATGGGAGAGGGGAAGATTTGCGGTGCCCCATGCCCTCCAAACGCCTTCTCGTCGTCGCGCACGCTCCCTCGCCGAACACGCGGGCCTTGCTGGACGCGGTGCTGCGCGGCGCCCGGTCTCCGGATGTCCAGGGCGTCGAGGTGGTGGTGAAGGCGCCGCTGGAGGCCGGGCCGGACGACGTGCTGGCGGCGCAAGCCGTCATCCTCGGCACGCCGGAAAACCTGGGATACATGAGCGGCGCGCTGAAGGACTTCTTCGACCGCATCTATTACCCCTGCCTGGAACGCACGCAGGGGCTTCCCTACGCCTTGTTCGTCCGGGCCGGGCATGACGGCACGGGCACCTGCCGCGCCGTCGCCACCATCACCACCGGCCTGCGCTGGCGCGCGGTGCAGGAACCGCTGGTCTGCCGGGGACCGTTCCGGGAGGAGTTCCTTCCGTCCTGCGAGGAGCTTGGACTTTTGATGGCCGCCGGGCTGGAAGCTGGCGTTTTCTAACCCTTCCACCCCGCCGCCTCTATCGTGAGGCGTATTGACGGATCTTCCGGCGCAACCAGTCTCCTAGTGCAACAGCGCCGCAACCGCGATGGCGCGACCTGAGGAGGGGCCGATGGAGAGCAGCAAGAGCCGGCCATGCTGGCATGGCGAGGTGAAGGCGGTCGGGACCATCACGGTGACCGACGACACGACCGGCAAAACCGTGAAGCTTCCCCTGCTGGAAGGCACGACGGGGCCGCGCGTCATCGACGTGCGCAAGCTCTACGCCGAGACCGGCTATTTCACCTTCGACCCCGGCTTCACCTCGACGGCAAGCTGCGAGTCCGCCATCACCTACATCGACGGCGATCAGGGCATCCTGCTGCACCGCGGCTATGCCATCCAGGACTTGGCGGAGCACTGCGACTTTCTGGAGGTCTGCTACCTGCTGCTGAACGGCGAATTGCCGAACCCGCAGCAGAAGGAGGATTTCTCGCGCACCATCACCTACCACACCATGGTGCACGAGCAGTTGGCCCGCTTCTACAGCGGCTTCCGCCGCGACGCCCACCCGATGGCGGTGATGTGCGGCGTGACCGGCGCGCTGTCGTCCTTCTACCACGACTCCACGGACATTTTCGACCCGCGCCAGCGGATGATCGCGGCGCACCGGTTGGTCGCCAAGATGCCGACCATGTCGGCCATGGCCTACAAATATTCGGTCGGCCAGCCCTTCATGTACCCGCGCAACGACCTCAGCTACGCCGAGAACTTCCTCTACATGACCTTCGGCACGCCCTGCGAGCCGTGGCAGGTGGACCCGGTTCTGGCGCGCGCGATGGACAAGATCTTCATCCTGCACGCCGACCACGAGCAGAACGCCTCGACCTCCACGGTGCGTCTGGCCGGCTCGTCGCACGCCAACCCCTTTGCCTGCATCGCGTCGGGCATCGCGGCCCTGTGGGGACCGGCGCACGGCGGCGCCAACGAAGCGGTGCTGAACATGCTGGATGAGATCGGCTCGGTCGAGCGCATCCCCGAGTTCATCCGGCGCGCCAAGGACAAGAACGACCCCTTCCGCCTGATGGGCTTCGGCCACCGCGTCTACAAGAACTACGATCCGCGCGCCAAGATCATGCGCCAGACCTGCTACGAGGTTCTGGACGTGCTGGGCATCAAGGACGAGCCGCACCTCGCCATCGCCATGGAGCTGGAGAAGATCGCGCTGGAGGACGACTATTTCGTCGAGAAGAAGCTGTACCCGAACGTGGACTTCTACTCCGGCATCATCCTGAAGGCGATGGGCTTCCCGACCAGCATGTTCACCGTGCTGTTCGCGCTGGCCCGCACGGTCGGCTGGATTTCCCAGTGGAAGGAGATGATGGAAGACCCGCAGCAGAAGATCGGCCGCCCGCGCCAGCTCTACACCGGCAATCCGGGCCGTTCCTTCGTGCCGCTGGACAAGCGAGGGTGATTTGAAATCCCTCTCCCGTCCCGGGAGAGGGAAGGGGCCCACGAAGTGGGAAGGGTGAGGGTGCTGGCGAGGATCAGCGCCTTGATTCTCGCACGACCCTCACCCGGCCGCTCCGCGGCCACCCTCTCCCGGGGCTCTCGGCGGCTCAAAGAGCCGCCTGACGCCGTCAGCGCTGGCTTCGCCAGCGCGAGAGGCGGGAGAGGGACATCACGACACCTTCACCCGATAGCTCAGCTCCCGCTCCTCACCCGGCGCGAGGTGCATCAGCCCCGGCTTTTCCGCAAACGGACCGTCGAAATCTGCCGGCGAGGCATGCCCATGCCACGGTTCGATGCACAGGAACTCCGCGCCGCCGGGCTTCGACCAGATGCCCAGTTCCTTGAACCCTTCCCAAGACACGGTGATGGCCGGCGCACCCGGCGCGCTGTAGCGGACGAAGCGGCTGGCCGGGTGGTCGAGGATCACCGCGTCGGCGGCGAACAGGCCCTCGTTCAGCGGCAGGCGGCGGCCCTGGATGGGGGTGGGCTCGGGCGTCGGGGACAGCAGGCCGCCGTCGACGCGGCGAATCGGGGCAGGCTCGTCGGCTTCGAAGACCAGCTCGTGCGCCTCCTTGGCGATGCCGTCCAGAAGCGGCCAGCGGAAGGCCGGATGCACGCCGAGGGAGGCCGGCAGCAGCTCCGTCCCCGGATTGGACAGGCGGTGGCGGATGACCAGCGAGTCGCCCTCCAGCGCGAAGCCCAACTCCAGCCGGAAGGCGAAGGGGTAGAGCGCCCGCGTCCCCTCGTCGTCGGCGAGCGACAGGCGGCAGGCGGTGTCGGACCGTTCTTCCCAGGCGAAGCGGCGGTCGCGGGCGAAGCCGTGCTGGGTCATGCGGTGGGTCTTGCCGCCGTGGCGGAGTTCGTCGTTCTTCAGGCGCCCGACGATGGGGAACAGCACCGGCGCGTGGCGCGGCCACGCCGGGCCGGCCTGCCACAGAAGCTCCCGGCCCTGCGCGTCCTTCAGCGAGCAAAGCTCGGCCCCCTCGGCCTTGATGGTGGCGCTCAGGCGCCCGTTGCTGAGCGTGTGCCGGTCCATGCGGCGGTCTCCCTTCCCCGAAGCGTTTCGAACGATCTCAGTGCGGCGGATAGACGGCGGTGATGCCCTCGATGATGGTCTGCGCGGCCAGCGCCGCCAGCACGATGCCAAGCACGCGGCTGACCGTGTGGATCACCGTGCGGCCCAGCAGCTTGTTCACCGCGTCGGCGATCAGCAGCAGCGCCGCCACGCCGCCGATGACCACCGCCGCCGCCGCCAGCACCATGCCCTGTCCGGCCAGCGTCGCGCCATAGCGATCCATCAGCAGCAGGGTCGAGGTGATGGCCCCCGGCCCGGCGATCAGCGGGATGGCCAGCGGAAAGACGGCGAGATCGTGCGCCTCCTCCTCCGTCCGGGCGTCGTCGGCGGTGCGCTCCTTGCGCTCGGCGCGGCGCTGGAACAGCATCTCGAAGGCGATCCAGAACAGCAGCGCCCCGCCGGCGATTCGGAAGGCGGGCATGCCGATGGACAGCGCGTTCAGCACGATCTCGCCCAGGTAGGCGAAAAAGATGACGATCACGAAGCTGATGAGCGTGCCGCGGATCGCGATGGTGCGCTTGCGCGGGCCGTCGAAGCCGCGCGTCAGCCCCAGGTAGATCGGCACGAGGCCGACCGGGTCCACCACGACCAGAAACACCACGAGCGCGCTGACGAAATCCTCCACGGGGATGGTCCTCCGGGGTGCGAGGAGCGGACACGGCCGGCACCTCACGCAATCCGTGCTGGCGTGGGGCGACGTCGCGGTTATAATCGCGCCAGCATATAAAAATTTCCCCTGTCGTGGAGCGCAGGCTTTGAGCAAGACGGTAATCGTCGTGGACGACAGCAAGCTGTCCCGCATGCACGTGCGCGGGATAATACTTCGGAACAGGCCCGATTGGACGGTCGTGGAGGCTGCGAACAGTGCGGAGCTTTATGACCGGATCGCCGAAGGTCATATTCATATTGCCATAATCGACTACAACATGCCCGGCGACAACGGGCTGGAGGCCGCGGCCCGGCTGAAGGAATCGCTGCCCGAGGTGCAGATCGCCATCATCACGGCGAACGCCCAGGACGCGGTCGTCGCCGGCATCCGGGACTTGGGCGCCGCCTTCATGCCCAAGCCGCTGGACGAGGAACAGGTGGCCCGCTTCCTGGCGGCCTCCGCGCTGCCGCGCCGCCCGTCGCCCGACAAGGCGGTCTGATGCCGGGCTCGCTCGACGCTCTGGAACGGGACGCCCTGGCAGAGCTGGGCAACATCGGCGTGGCCAAGGCCTCCACCGCGCTCAGCCGCATGGTCGGCGGCGAGGTGCGGATTTCCGTCCCGACCGTCGAGATCGTGCCGGGGGACCGCATGGTGGCCGCGCTGGAGCGGTCCATGCCGGGGCCTCTGGTCGCGGTGACGGAATGCCTGTCGGGCGTCTTCCAGGGCTCGGCGATCCTCCTCCTGCCGGAGCGCAGCAGCCTGCCCCTGGCGAGCGCCGCGCTGCCACCGGACGTGCCGAAGGAGGACGCGGCGGAGCTGGAGGCGGAGGCCCTGGCGGAGGTCGGCAACATCGTGCTGAACAGCTGCCTGTCCTCCATGGCGAACCTGCTGGGCGCCCGGATCGGCACGACCCTTCCCGACGTGCACCGCGGTCCGGTGCGGCAGGTGCTGGAACGCTGCGACGTGAACACGGACGCCGGAGCCTCGGCGGTCCTCTTCCACATCACCTTCCAGGCCGCGTCCCACGACGTGGCCGGGCAGGTCGTGCTGGCCCTGGAGGCGGGCGCCATCGCCGGGGTCAAGGCGGCGATTGCCGGCTACATCGGCCGCATCCTGAAATGACGAACAAGAACAAGCGCTTGTAGGGCGAGGGGCGAAGCAGCATGGCACTGGTCAAGAAGAAGCAGATCGACACGGCGCGCACCGCTCGCGACGCCAACCCCGCCGGGGACGACGCCGGCACGCCGGTGCCCGTCCTGGAGGCGGATCGCCCCGCGACCGCGCGCCGCGCCGCGGAGACGCGGCGCCGCGCCCGCGCCGGCAACCGGCGCCGCAAGGCCGCCGAAGGCATCGCCGCCGCGGCGAACGAGCTGGCCAGCGGCGTGACGGAGGCCGCGGCGGCGGCCGAGGAGCTGCGCAAGGCGATGGAGCAGGTCGCCGCCGGCGCGGAGGAGGCCGCCAGCGCCACCCAGCAATCGCAGCGGATGATCGACCGCGCCGCCTCGCTGATCGGCAAGGCGCGCAGCAACGCCGAATCGTCCCTCTCCCGGACCGAGGCGCTCCAGACCCTGGTGAAGGAGATCAGCGCCCAGATCCTCGGCTCGGTGGACGGGCTGGTGCGCGCGGCATCCCGGCAGGAAGCCGCCGTCACCCTGGTCCGCGACCTGGAACGGCAAGCGGCGGAGATCGGCACCATCGTCGGCGGCGTGGCGGTCATGGCCGACCAGACCAACCTGCTGGCGCTCAACGCCTCCATCGAGGCGGCGCGCGCGGGCGACGCCGGGAAGGGCTTCGCCGTCGTCGCGGACGAGGTGCAGGCGCTGGCCGAACGGTCGGAGCGCTCGGCCAACGACATCCGGCGGATGGTCGTGGAGATTCAGGACGCTGTGGGAGACATCGTGGCGGGCATCGTCGGCTCGTCCGACGCGGCTACGGCGGAGGTCGCGCGCGGCCGGCACATCGCCGAACAGCTCGACCGCGTGCGCGGCGACATGGGCGCCATCGCGCGCGGCGCGCAGGAGACCATCAAGGCCGCCATCGACGCCGACGTCGCCTCGCGCGAGGCGCAGCGCGGCGCCGAAAGCGTGGCGTCGGCCGCCGAGGAGCAGGCCGCCGCCAGCGAGGAGGCGCTGAAGACCGTCGGCCAGCAGGCGGAGGCTCTGGCGCAGAGCGAACAGGCCGCGGCACAGCTGTCCGAACTGGCTGACGACCTGTCCAGCACCAGCGACGTCCACGGGGCGGCGAACGACCTCGCCTCCGCCGCCGAGCAGCTGTCCGCCGCCATCGAGGAGATCAACCGCGCCGCCGCCCAGATCATGGCGGCCATCACCCAGATCGCGCGCGGCGCCCAGGCCCAGGGCGCGGCCACCCACCAGTCCGGCGCCGCCATCGCCCAGATCGAGGCCAACGCCCGCCTGAGCCAGTCCCGCGCGGAGGACGCGCTGCAACGCTGCTCCTCCATGGAGGCGCTGCTGGGCGAGACGCAGGACCTCGTGCGCGCCCTGTCCGGCGGCGTGATGCAGGCGGTCGCCGCCAACCGGCGCACGGTGGAGCGCATCGGCACGCTGGAGCAGGTCGGGCGGCGCATCGACAAGGTGGTGGACGCCATCTCCACCATCGCCATCCAGACCGGCATGCTGGCGGTCAGCGGCTCCATCGAGGCGGCGCGCGCCGGGGAGTTCGGGCGCGGCTTCACGGTGGTCAGCAACGACATCCGCAACCTCGCCCGCGAAAGCTCGGAAAACGCGGAGCGGGTCAAGGACATCGTCTGGACCATCCAGGACCAGATCGGCCGCGTCCGCCGCGACATCGAGGAGATCACCAGCGGTGCCGAGAAGGAGGGCGCGCGCTACCAGGAGTTCGTCGCCACGCTGGCCGGGGCCATCGCCGACCTGGGCGCGGTGACCGGAGGCAGCCGGGAGATCGTGGACAACGCGGGCGAGGTGCAGCGCGCCGTGGCGGAGTCGCAGAAGGGCGTCGAGCAGATCGCCACCGCCGCGAACCAGGCCGGCCAAGCCTCCGCCGAGGCCGCCAAGGCCGCCCGCGAGCAGGCGAAGGGGGCGGAGGAGCTGGCCGCCGCCATCGAGGAAATCGCCGCCATGGCCGACGAACTGCAGGGCGCCGGCTGAGCCCGGCCCGGCAGGGGTTGGGCAGGGAGAGGAACGCATGGCCGCGATTATGAAGCGGGACGGTATGAAGCGGGACGGAACCCGCCCGTTCGTCATCTTCGGCATCCGCGACGCGGGCGCTGCCGGCGACATGGCGCTCGCCGTACCGCTGGAGGAGGTGCTGGAAATCCTGCGCCCGCCGGAGGTCGTGCGGATCCCGCTGGGGCCGCCCAGCCTGGAAGGGCTGGCGCGCCTGCGCGGGGCGGTGCTGCCCGTCATCAGCCTGCGCCGCATCCTGGGCCTTCCGGACGCGGAGCGCGATTCCGCCGCCCGCCTGCTGGTGGTCCGCCACCGGGGGCAGCCGGTGGGGCTTCTGGTGGACCGCATGGCCGGCCTGTCCAGCGTCGATGAGGCCCGCATCGTCCCGGCGGACGCGGCGGAGGACACCCCGTCCATCGACGAAGCCCTGCTGGCCGGCGCGATCCGCGCGGAGGGCGACCAGCCCGGTGCGCTGATCCTCGACACCGGGCCGATGATCGAACGCCAGTTCGCCGATCTCGGGCGTATCGGGGGACGTGCCGGGTTCCAGGCGACGACGGCCGGGGAAGCCCCGCGCGAGGCGCCGGCGCCCGAGGCGGACGAGGAACGGCTCGTCCTGTTCGACGCCGCGGGGCAGGAGTTCGCCCTGCCGGTGGAGGCCGTCCAGGAGGTCGTCGCGGCCCCGGACACCATCACCCGCGTTCCGCGCGCCCGCGCCCATCTTCTGGGCGTGATGACCCTGCGCGACGCGCTGTTGCCGCTGGTGGGGCTGCGCGAGCTGTTCGGGCTCGGCACCCAGGAGGCGGATGTGGGGCGGCGGGCGGTCGTGCTGCGCACGGCGGAAGGGCTGGTGGGCGTGGTGGTGGACGGGGTGCGCGAGATCCGGCGGGTTCCGCGCGGCCGGATCGACCCGGTGCCGCCCCTCATGGCGCGCGAGGCCGAGTTCGAGGACGTGGCCGGGATCGCGCGGCTGGACGCTCAGAAGAATGGGGGCATCCGGCTGGTCTCCGTCCTGTCGGCCGACCGCCTGTTCCGCCACGGCGCGGCGCTCGGCACCGGAGCGCGGGGAGGGGATATGGAGACGACGGACGGCGCCCAAATGGCGCAGGGGATGGCGCAGGGCCAGACGGCGCAGCGGACGGAGCCCTTCGTGGTGTTCCGGCTGGCCGGCGCGGAGTACGGCCTGCCGGTCGCGGCGGTGCAGGAGGTGCTGCGCCGGCCCGACGCGCCGACTCCCCTGCCCAACGCGCCCGATTTCGTGACGGGCGTCGTGACGTGGCGCGGCGCCGTGCTGCCGCTGATCGACCCGCGCCGCCTGCTCCGCCTGCCGGATAGCCGGGAGACGGGCGACCGCGCGCGGGTGGTGGTGATCGGTTCCGGCGCGGCGCGGGCCGGGCTGCTGGTGGACGGCATGGCCGGCATCGTCCGCGTGCCGGAAGACCGCATCGGCGAGGCCCCCGTCGTCTCCCAGGCGCAGCACCGGCTGATCCGGCGCGTCGCGTCGCTCGATGAGTCGGCTGGGGGTGGTCCGGAGGGCGGGCAGCGCATGGTCCTGCTGGTGGAGCCGGGCGAGCTGCTCGACATGGACCAGCTCGCCGCTTTGCTTGTCGCGGCCTGATCCATGGCGAAGGTCCTGGTCGTCGACGATTCGGCGCTGATGAGACGCCGCATCGCCAGCCTTCTCACGGAGGCCGGTTTCACGGTGGAAACCGCCGCCGATGGCTTGCGGGCGCTGGAGCTGCTGGCCTCCTTCGATCCAGACGTGGTCACGCTGGACGTGACTATGCCGGGCATGGACGGGCTGACCTGCCTGAAGCGCATCATGGTGGAGCGGCCGAAGCCGGTCGTCATGGTCTCCGCCCTGACCGCGGAGGGGGCGGATGTGACGCTGGAGGCGCTGCGGCTGGGGGCTGTGGAGGCCGTTCAGAAGCCAACCGGCCCCGGCAGCATCGGCCCCATCGCCGAGGAGCTGGTGGACACGGTGCGCGCCGCCTCCTCCTCGCGCCCGCGCCGGGTCCAGGGCCTGCGGGAACGCCTGCGGCTCACCCGCTCGCTGATCGCGGGGGAGGATTTCGTCGCACCGCCGGCCCCACGCACGGACGCCGACGCCAAGGCGGACTCCGAAGACGGGCTGGTGCTGATCGGCGTGTCCACCGGCGGCCCCCGCACGCTGGAGGACGTCCTGCCGGAGCTGCCGGCCGACTTTCCCTGGGCGGTCGTCGTCGCCCAGCACATGCCCCCGAACTTCACCGCCGCGCTCGCCCGCCGGCTGAACGACATCTGCGCCCTGTCGGTGGTCGAGGCGGCGGGGCCGACCCCGCTGCTTCCCGGCACCGTCTGCATCGCGCGGGGCGGGGCCGACGTGGAGATCGTCCGGCGCGGCGGGCGGACGCTCGCCCAGCCCGTGCCCATCAGGGCCGAGCGGAGCTGGCACCCCAACGTGGACCGGCTGGTGGACAGCGCCCTGCGCGTCGTGGCGCCGTCGCGGCTGGCGGGGGTTCTGCTGACCGGCATGGGCTACGACGGGGCGGCGTCGATGGCGGAGCTGCGGCGCCTCGGCGGGCACACCATCGCGGAATCGGAGGACAGCGCCGTGGTCTTCGGCATGCCGCAGGAGCTGATCCGGCGCGGCGGCGCGGAACTCGTCCTGCCGTCGGACCGCGTGGCGCAGCAGCTGGTGCGGTGGGTCAAGGGATAAGGCCCCGTCCCCCCTTTGGATGAGACGGGCTTTCGCGTGTTCGGATGGAGACGGTCACATGGCCCTGGTCAAGCCGCGCAAGATCAACGCCCCGCCTCCGGCGGAGGACACCGGCGATCCGCTGCCGCGGCTGGAGGACGCCGACCCCGCACACCGCCGCCGCGCGGCGCACGACCTCGCCGACCGGCCGGATGCGGCGCCCGCCCTCGCCGGACGGCTGGCGCGGGAGGAGGATCCCAGCGTCCGCGAAGCGCTGCTGACCAGCCTCGTCCGCATCGGCAGCGCGGAGGCCGCCGCGTCGCTCACCCCGCTCCTGGCGAGCGAGGATGTGGGACTGCGAAACGGGGTGATCGAAAGCCTCCAGCAGATGCCGGCGGCCGTCGTCCTGCCGCAGGTGGCGCCCGTGCTGCGCTCCGCGGACTCCGACCTGCGGATCTTCGCCGCCCAGCTGATCGGGCGCCTGCCGCATCCCGACCGGCTGCCGCTGCTGACCGGGGTGGTGGAGCACGACCCGCACGTCAACGTCTGCCTCGCCGCCGTGGAGGCACTGATGGAAGCCGGCCATCCGGAGGTGCTGCCGAGCCTGGAGCGGCTGGCCGCGCGCTTTCCGGACGACCCCTTCGTCGGATTCTCCGTCGATGCGGCGCGCCGCCTCTTCGCCGGGGCCTGAATGGCGGCTCCTCTCGACAAGGACGGCGCGCCGGGGCTCAGCCCGGCCGACTACGAGACCTTCTGCGGCTTCCTGCGGGAGCGCACCGGCCTGTCCTTCACCGAGGCCAAGCGCTACTACGTGGACCGCCGCGTGGCGGACCGCATGGCGGCGGTCGGCGCCGAGACCTTCCGCGACTACCTGAACCTGCTGCGCTTCCAGGCGTCCGGCGAGGAGTTGCAGCATCTCGTCAACGTCATGACCGTCAACGAGACCTACTTCTTCCGCGAGAAGTACCAGCTCGATTGCCTGGTCAACGCCGCACTCGACGAGGTGGTGCGCGGGCGCCGGCCCGGCGAGCGCGTGCGCATCTGGTCGGCCGGCTGCGCCACGGGGGAGGAACCCTATTCCATCGCCATCATGCTGCTGGAACACTGGCGCAAGGTGGACGAGTATGAGATCGAGCTGTACGCCTCCGACATCGACAGCCGGGTCCTCGCCCGCGCGCGCGAGGGGGTCTACGAGGAACGGTCGCTGCAGGGCCTGCCGCGCGAGCTGGTGGCGAAATACTTCACCCGCATCGACGAGCGCCGCTGGCAGATCATGGAGGAATTGCGGGAGTCCATCGACTTTTCGCTGGTCAACATCACCGATCCCAAGCAGGTGGCCCCGTTCCGCGACCTCGACGTGATCTTCTGCCGCAACCTGCTGATCTACTTCGACGATCTGGGCCGGCGGCAGGCGGCGTCGATGTTCTACGAGGCACTGTCGCCCTGCGGCTTCGTCTGCCTCGGCCATTCGGAGAGCATGAGCCGCATGTCCTCCCTCTTCGTGCCGCGCCGGTTCCCCGACGCGATCCTCTACCAGAAGCCCCAGGGATAAGGAGGCGGCCCGGTGAACACAACAGACAGCGAAAGGCGCCGCGTGCTGGTGGTGGACGACGCGGCCACGGTGCGGGCCTACAGCCGGCAGGTTCTGGAGGCGGACGGCTTCGCGGTGGACGAGGCGATCAACGGCATCGACGGGCTGGAGCACGCGCTCGCCAACCCGCCGGACCTGCTGATCGTGGACATCAACATGCAGAAGATGGACGGCTACGCCATGCTGCGCCGGCTGCGGCAGGAACCGTCCCTGCGCGACGTGCCCGCCGTGATGATCAGCACCGAGGCCAAGGACAGCGACCGCGAGAAGGCCCTGCTGGCCGGCGC
This sequence comes from Azospirillum mesophilum, assembly GCF_053470405.2. Classification (NCBI taxonomy): domain Bacteria; kingdom Pseudomonadati; phylum Pseudomonadota; class Alphaproteobacteria; order Rhodospirillales; family Azospirillaceae; genus Azospirillum; species Azospirillum mesophilum. The sequence continues at coordinate 10,356 of NZ_JBPXMQ020000009.1, read as the reverse complement.
CAACTGGTACTTCGTGAAGCCGGTGCGCCCCGCCGACCTGACGGCGGCGGCCCGCCTGCTGACCGGACGCGGGGAGGGCGAGCCATGAGCACCCTGTTCGACCAGTTCGTGCTGGAGGCGCGGGAACTGCTGGACGCCGCCGGGGCGAGCCTGCTGCGGCTGGAGCGCGCGCCCTCGGACAAAGCGGTCGTCAACGACCTGTTCCGCGCCCTGCACACGCTGAAGGGCGCCACCGGCCTGTTCGACATGGCCCCCTTCACGCGGCTGGTCCACGCGGGCGAGGACGCGCTGATGGCGGTGCGCGAGGGCCGCGCCACGGTGACGGTCCAGCTCGCCGACCGCCTGCTGCACCTGCTCGACCTCGGCGCGCGCTGGGTCGACCATCTGGAGGCCGAACAGACCCTGCCCGACGGCGCCGAGGCCATGGCGCGCGAGCATGAAACGCTCCTGCGCGCCGCCCTCGGCGGGACGGCGGAGGGTGCGGTGACGGCTCCCGACGGCGCCTTCGCCTGGGTGGAGGAACTGACCGACGCGGAACGGCGGCCCCTCGGCGGGCGAACCGTCACTGCCGTGACCTACGACCCGAACGCCGACTGCTTCTTCAGCGGGGACGACCCCCTGGACCTGTGCCGCCGGATTCCGGATCTGCTGCTGCTGCGGATCGAGCCGGCCGCCCCCTGGCCGCCCCTGGCGGAGGTTGACCCCTACCGCTGCGCGTTGCGCTTCCGCGCGCTCAGCGCCGCGCCGCAGGACGAGGTGGCGCGGATCTTCCGCTCCGTGCCCGATCAGGTGCGCGTTGCGACGCTGACCGTGGCGGCGCTTCCACCCCCGCAGGAAACGTCCGGCGGCGGTCTTGCCGAGGCGATGCTGAGGGAGCAGGCGCGCATCCTGACGCTCGGCGGCAGCGAGGCGGAGATCGAGGGCCGGCGGGCTTCCGTGCTGCGCGCCGTCCGCAGCATCCTGACGGCGACCGGGCGCGAGGTGGAAGGCGGCGCCCTGGACGCCGCAGCGCAGGACCCGGAGTCGCTCCGGCGCATCGTCGAGGCGCTGGCCGCCGGTGTTCCTCCGGCGCCAGCGGAGACTCCCACGCTGGCCGCAGCCCCGCCCGGCCGCCGCGCCCTGCGCGTCGATGCGGAGCGCATGGACCGGCTGATGACGCTGGTCGGCGAGCTGGTCGTCGCCAAGGGCCGCCTGCCGTACCTCGCCCGCGAGGCTCAGGACGGGCAGCGCGCCGACGCCCTGGCCCAGGGAATCAAGGAGGCGCAAGGCCAGATCGACGCCATCGTCGGCGAGTTGCAGGACGCCGTGCTGCGCCTGCGCGTCCTGCCCCTGTCGCGCGTGTTCGAACCGCTGCCGCGCCTTGTGCGCGACGCCGCGCGGCGGCTCGGCAAGTCGGTGGACCTGCACCTTTCCGGCGGCGAGACGGAGGCCGACAAGGACATCCTCGACATCCTGGGCGAACCGCTTCTGCACCTTGTCCGCAACAGCCTGGACCACGGCGTCGAGCCGCCGTCCGTCCGCCGCGCCGCCGGAAAGCCGGAAACGGCGCAGATCCGCGTGCAGGCTTCCCAGGACCGCGACGGCGTGGTGGTCGAGGTGGCGGACGACGGCGCCGGCATCGACACGGCTGCCGTGCGCCGCAAGGCGGTCGCGCGCGGGCAGCTCACGGAAGAGCAGGCGGCGGCCCTGACCGATGACGAGGCCCTGCGGCTGGTCTTCCTTCCGGGGCTCAGCACCGCCGAGGACGTGACGGACCTGTCCGGCCGCGGCGTCGGCATGGACGCGGTGCGCAGCGCGGTGGAACAGGCCGGCGGGCGGGTGGAGATCGCCTCCACGCCGGGAGCCGGCACGCGCGTCCGGCTGATCCTGCCCGCGACCATGATGATCACCCGCGTGATGATGGTGGAGACGGCCGGCGCCCTCTACGGCTTTCCCGTCACGCTGGTCACCGGCATGCAGCGCGTCCCGGTCGGCGCGATCCGGCGGGTCAAGCACGCGGAGAGCGTCGTCCTGTTCGACAGCGTGCTTCCGCTGCTGCGCTTGCGCCGCCTGCTCGGCCTGCCCGACGATGACCGGGACCGGGGCCGGATCCGCGAGGGCGAGGCCGTTCTGGTCGTCGATCTCGGCGGGCAGCGTGTGGGTCTGGTGGTGGACGCCTTCCGCGAGCGCGCCGACGTGGTGCTGAGGCCGATGACCGGCGTGCTGGCCCGGCTGCGCGGCTATGCCGGCACGGCGGTGCTGGGCGACGGGCGCCTTCTGCTGGTCCTCAACCTTCGGGAGCTTCTGTGATGCCGATCCGGTTCGAGGACCGCACCGCCCGCTTCGACGGCCCCTGCACGGTGGACGAGGCGATCCCGCTCGCCGAATGGCTGGAGGCGACACACGGCGCCCGCGTGGATCTTGGGCGCTGCACCGGCCTGCACACGGCACTGCTGCAAGTGCTGATGGCCGCACGGGTCTCCGTGGCGGCGGAACCCGAGGACGCCTTCCTGAAGGGCTGGGTGATGCCGGTGCTGCGCCGGTAGAGGACGGCGCGGCGCGCAAATGTGCGGAGTGTGGTGTATACCATCCGGCGGACAAGCCGCACCGTTACGGAGCCTTCCGCGTCATGCCCACCATCGCCGAAGCCCTGCGGATCGCGGTGGATCTGCACCAGCGCAACCGGCTGGCGGAGGCCGCCGAGCTTTACCAGCGCATTCTGGAGGCCGACCCGTCGGTGGCGGACGCGTGGCACTTGCTGGGGGTGCTTCTGCATCAGACGGGTCAGCATGGGCAGGCGACGGAGCTGATCGCGGCGGCGATTGCCCGCGATCCCGGCTGCGCCGCCTACCACGACAATCTCGGCTCGGCCTGCCGCGCGCTGGGTCAGGCGGAGCGCGCGGCCGCCTGCCACCGGCGCGCCGTGGCGCTCGACCCGGAGGCCGTGAAGCCGCTCGGCAACCTGGGCAACGCGCTTCTGGACGCGCGCCGGGGCGGGGAGGCCATCATCGCCTTCCGCCGCGCGGTGCGTCTGACGCCGGGGCAGGAAAGCCTTCTCCTGCGGCTGGCCGATGCCCTGCAAAGCGGCGGAGCGGCGGCGGAGGCGGTGCCTCTCTACCGGCGGCTTCTGGCGGTCCAGCCCGGGCGGCCCGACCTGCTGTACCGGCTGGGGATCGGAACGCTGGCCCTGTCCCGCCTGCCGGATTCGACGCTCGGCACCGCGCGCGGTCTGGTGGACGTCGTGTTGATGCGGGATGCGGTTGCGTGCCTGGACAAGGCCGCGCGCGGCGGCCATGCGGAGGCGTGGGGGAACCTGTTCGGGACGGCTCTCCTCGCCATACAGAACGGCATCCTGGACGACGCGACGCTGAGCTTGGCCGCCCTGGCGGGGCGCCGCCGCCTGATGGCGCAGCCGCGCGACACGGCGGCGCTGTCGGTGGTGTGCTACGACCTGTATCGCCGCAAGCGGCTGGATCTGGCGGAGCGGTACTATCGCAAGCACGCGCGCCACGCCACGCCGGAGGAGGTCGCGACCGACTTCGAACTGCTGCTGTGGATGCTCGTCAAGGGGACGGACCGGTTCTACGCGGCGTTGGGCGGCTATGAATCGCGGATGTTCGCGACGGCGGTCCGGCGGACCCTCACGCCACCGCGCGACCACGACCGTCCGGTGGTGCTGGTGGGCTGCGACGACGGCTATTGGAGACGCTTCGGCGGCGACTTCGTGGCGAGCTGGCGCCGGCACGCCGGGCACTGCGCCCTGCATCTGCACCTGATCAACCCGTCGGAAGACACGGCGGCCGCCCTGATGGATCTGGCGGAGGCGGAAGGCGGCCGGATGTCATGCTCCCGCGAGGACCTGGACCTGGGCGGCGTGCCCGAGACGGTGCGGAAGACCTACTTCGCGTCGGCACGCTTCGCGGTGGCGCGCGGCCTGCTGCGCGACGGCGGCCCGCCGGTCGTGCAGGTCGATGTGGACGCCCTGTTCCTGAAGGACCCGGCGGCGGCGATGGCGGATTGGTCCGCCTGGGACGTCGCCTTCCTGCAGGACCGGCGCGGGCGCGGCCCGATGAGGGACGTGCTGGCCGGCTTCATGGCCTTCAACGGCACCCCGGCCGGCCGGGCGTTCCTGGACATGGTGGTGGCCTACATCGGCTGGCATTTCGACCAGGGGCAGGTCTACTGGATGCTGGATCAGGCCGCCCCCTACGGCGTGCAGGACTGGATGCGGCGGTCCGGCTCGCCCCTGTCCGCGGTCTGGCACGATTTCGAAAGCTTTCCCTACTTCCACTTCCTGCCGAAGTGAACGCTCAGGAAAACAGCTCCATCGTGTCGGGCATCGGACCCGGCGCCTTGCCGTCCAGGATGGCGCGGACGGCCTCCACGGCGGCGACCAGCGAGGCCTGGGAGAAGGGCTTGGGCAGGCAGCCGATGCCGTATTCGCGGCTGGGCTCCACCTCCTCCCGGTAGGAGGTGACGAACAGGCAGGCGATGCCCTGTGCGGTCATCTGGCGCGCGGCGTCGATGCCGCTGGAGCCCTGGGCCAGATGGATGTCCACCAGCGCCAGTTCCGGCTTCACCTCCTGGGCCAAGGCGATGGCCTTCTCGGCCGTCGAGGCCGGCCCATGCACCTCGTGCCCGGCGGATTCCAGGTAGAAGGTCTGCTCCATGGCGATCAGAACTTCGTCCTCGACGAGAAGGATCCTCATCCGTTGAACTCCGCCGCACTGTCTTCCAGCATCGGGTTGCGAATCGGCGCCACCGTCAGCGCGATGCGGAAGGAGGTTCCACGGTCCACCGGCATCAGGCTGACCGTGGCGTCGATCTGGCCGGTCAGGCTGGTGATCAGCCGCATGCCGAGGCTGCGCGATTTGCGCATGTCGAAATCGGGGGGAAGGCCCGGCCCGCGGTCGGTCACCACCAGCTCCACGCCCTCTCCGGCGCGGTGAAGCTCCACCAGGATGTTCGCCGGCTCTTGGCCGCGGTGCTTGATGGCGTTGGTGACCAGCTCGTTGGCGATCAGGCCGAGCGGGGCGGCCTGATCGATGGGCAGGTCGACGCGGTCGGCGCGCACCTTGATCTCGCCCAGCGTGCCGCCGCCCGACGCCCGCGACAGGTCGCTGCACAGCTCGTTGAGGTAGCTGCCGAACTCGATGGTCTGGAACTGCTCGGTCTGGTACAGGCGGCTGTGCACCCGCGCGATGGCGTCGATGCGGCTGCGCGCGTCCTGGAAATGGATGCGCTCGGCGGCGCCGGTCAGGCTGAGGGTTTGCAGGGTCAGCAGGCTGGAGACCAGCTGCAGGCTGTTCTTCACCCGGTGGTTCACCTCGCGCAGCAGGGTGGACTTCTGGCCCACCAGCTTGCGCAGGGTCGCCTCCATCGACTTGATCTCGGTCACGTCGATGTGCATCAGCACCGCCCCGCCGAACGGCCCGGCGGCCATGGGTGCGGCGAGGCAGCGGAACCAGCGCTGGCCGTCCCCCGACAGGCCGGGATACTCGATGGACAGCGGCGGGCCGCCCTGCTGGAGCAGGCCGCGCAGCCCTTCGATCAGCGCGTCGGCGTGTTCGGCGCCGTTGCGGGTGGAGGCGCAGGCCTCCAGGTAGTTGTCGCCGATGACGGAGCCGTCGCCGAGGAAGCCCGCCTCCGGCCCGCTGTCCGCCCAGGCCTTGTTGACCGAAATGATGTGCCCGCCGTGGTCGAGCACCGCGATGTGCGCCGGCAGCGCGTCCAGGGTCGCCTTGGTCTGCTCGGCCAGCTGGCGCATGGCGAGCGCGTTGGCCTTCAGCTCCTCGCGGGTGCGGCGGCGCTCGGTGATGTCGCGCAGGACGCCGGTGACGAAGCGGCGGCCTTCCGACTCCCAGCGGGCGAGCGACACTTCCAGGTCGATGCGCGATCCGTCGCGCTTGCGGCCGATCAGCTCGACCGGGGGCGGGCGCCCGGACGGGTCGTTGTCCAGCAGGCCGGTCCAGTCGGGGCTGCCCTCCGCCAGGACGAGGCCGATGCTCTGCCCGATCAGCTCGTCGGGACGGTAGCCGAACTGGCGCGCGGCGGCCCCGTTCGCCCACTGCACGACGCCGCGCGTGTCGGTGGTGACGATGGCGTCCGGGGCGGTGTCCACGATGGCGCGGTAGCGGGCGTCGCGATGTTCGCGCAGCACCCGTTCCCGGTTCACCACGGCGGTGACGTCGGTGACGTGGATCACGCAGTAGGATGCGTTCCCAACCGACAGCGGGCGGAGCACCACATTGTGGACCATGCGGCGGCCATCGGCGCAGCGCAGCGGGAACAGCACCGGGTTCAGCGTGTGCGACAGGACGCCCGGCGCGCCCGTGTCCAGAACGTCGCGGATGGCCGTGTGCAGCCGCGAGTCGCGGAGCGTGGGCAGGGCGTCCACCAGTTCCCGGCCATGGATGGCGGCGGAGGTGAGGTCCGACGCCTTCTCCATCCAGCCGTTCCAGAACTGCACGCGGCCGTGGCGGTCCAGCACCACCACGCCGGCGTCCAGCGCGTCCAGAATCCCTTCCAGCCAGGGAAGCCGCTTAAGATCGTTCGGTTCCATAGGGCATTCCGGAAGCGATTCGCTCAATGAATCCATGGATGAGCCCTTTCAGCGACTCCAGCGACGACAGGCCCATCAGCAAGGCGATGTAACCCCGGATGCTCCGGCTGCGAATCAGGAAGTCGATATAGAGAAACATCACCAGTTCGTCGGAGTTCTGATCGGGCGCCTGAAAAATCCGGTCGCTGTCGCCGCGCATGACGTTGGGCAGCGAGATGTCCAGGTTGTTCTTCAGCGTGTTGGCCATCACCACCAGGCAGCCGTTCAGGATGATGTTGCCGATTTCGGCCAGCGCGTCCTGTTCGAGATCGACGATCTCCTCCAGGCTCAACTCGCGGCCGAGCACGGCGCGCGCCAGCTCCAGGCTGTTGGTCTCCGGGAAGATCAGCAGGGCGCGGCCGGAGAAGGCGCCGCTGAACTGCTGTTCGACCGCGACGAGGCTCGTCCGCTCGCGCGCGGCGAGCAGGCGGGCGGCGTCGCACCGGCTGACGATGTCCACCGACGGCACGGACAGCAGGACCTGGTCCGACACCATGCGGCTGAGGTGGGTCGCCGCGCGTCCGACGCCCATGTTCACCAGCTCGGTCAACGCATCGCGTTCCAGGTCGGTCAGGTCCACCATCACCGGCGCTCCACGTCCTTACGGTTGCGCCGCGCATTCGACGCTCAAGGCAATGTGCGACAGGAGTGCTGTAAAAGTCTCTCCCGTCAATGGCATATGCCGAATATCGGAGTGCTTTAGGCAATTCAGCCGTGCGTTGTCGCGCCGCCTTGCCTCAGTCCATTCCGTCGGTTGTGCCTTGCCGGTTTATAACGTTCGTATACGGGCATTCTTTTCCTTGTTCGCCGGTGACCGGTTGAACTGCCGAAGCATTCGGGTGGCGGCCGGGCGGAGCCCTTCTTTACGCGGCCAGACGGCGGATCAGACCCCGCAGGAACTGCTCGCAAGCGGTCACCTGGGCGACGTCGATGTACTCGTTCGGCTGGTGCGCCTGGTCGATGGAGCCCGGACCGCAGAGAACGGTGGACAGGCCGGCCTCCTGGAACTGCCCGGCTTCCGCTGCGAAGGACACCATGGCCGTGTCGTTGCGCCCGGTCAGCGCGTGGCAGAGCTGCGCGGCCGGCCCGGTCGGCTCCGGCGCCAGTCCGGGGACGCCGGCCAGTTGCTCCGTCCGGATGTCGCAGTCGGGGTTGATTCGGCGCATCTCGGCGCGCAGCCGCTCGCATTCCGCCTCGAACCGGTCTCGGTAGCGGGTCCAGTCGTCGCCGGGCAGCGGCCGGATGTCCCAGACGAAGGAACAGTGGCGCGCGGTGATGTTGGCCGCCGTTCCGCCCTCGATGGTGCCGACGTGCAGCGTCGTGAAGGGCGGGTCGAAGGGGCAGGCGGCGTCGGCCGCGGCGACGTTCTCCGCCCCCATGTCGGCGATGAACTGCACCAGCCGCGCGGCGACCATCACCGCGCTGACGCCCCGGTCGATCTGGGAGGAGTGGACCTCGTGCCCCGTCACCACCGTGCGCAGCACGTAGCAGCCCTTGTGCGCCAGCACGACGCCCATGGAGGTCGGCTCCCCCACGATCACGGCGCCGGGGCGCGGCAGCTCGGCCACCATCCGGTCGATCATGGCGGGGGCGCCGATGCAGCCGACCTCCTCGTCGTAGGACAGGGCGAGGTGCAGCGGGCGCTTCAGCCCGGCCTCCAGCATCTCCGGCAGCAGGGCGAGCGCCACGGCGGGAAAGCTCTTCATGTCGGCGGTGCCGCGCCCGTAGAGGCGGCCGTCGCGCTCCACCAGCGTGAAGGGGTCGGTGTCCCAGGGCTGGCCGTCCACGGGCACCACGTCGGTGTGGGCGGACAGCACGATGCCGCCTTCCGCCATCGGCCCGATGGTGGCGTAGAGGTTCGCCTTGGCGCCGTCGGCGCTGGGGACGATCCGGCTTTCGACACCATGACCGGCGAGATGGTCCCTGACCCAGTCGATCAGCGCCATGTTGGAGCGGCGCGACACCGTATCGAACCCGACCAGTCGGGCGATCATCGCCTTCGAGCTGTCCTGCACCCTGAAACGTCCGTTCCGTGCGGCGGCCCGGCGATGGCGGGCGCCTGTGTTATTCTTTAGACGCTAAACACTGGGCGTTGCCGTTCGTGTTGTCAAATGCGTCAGCCCCGCCATGCGGCCGGCACGGGCTGGTCCGACGGCCCTTACGCCGCGGACCAGATCTTTTCGGTCAGCACCGTGCGCACGAGCGTCAGCGCGCTTTCCGCGCTTTCGCGGCCGTCCAGCTTGGCGGCCAGCGTCTCGATCTGCTGGGCGGGCACGGTGGAGCGCATGCGGCGCACCGTGTCGGTCAGGTGACGCTTGGCGAAGCGCGCCTGGTTGCCGCATTCCGACAGGGCCTGGAACGCCTGCCGGCGAGTCGCCGCGTCGCGCCCGGCGCTGGCCGCCGAGGCCCGCTCGGCCGCTGCCGTCAGATCGTTGTTGGCCTGGAGATAATTGGTGATCGCTTCGGTCAGGATCCGGTTGGCTTGCAGCAAGGGATCAAGGGGCATGCGATGGACTCTTTGCCTTATTTCGTTGGCGTCGGGCCGTGCCGGCCCAATCCCAAGGAGCGTTGCGGAAGGCTAGAATCAGTTCTCGCCAAGGATCAACCCGGCGAAGTGTCCTATGCAAGCCCGCAAGTCCGTCAGCGCCCGCACCCCTTCCCCATGACCTACCACGAACTGCCGCGGTCCGTTGCGGGCGGAGAGGTAAATCCATAGGATCATAGGATTTAAGCAGCGGTTTTTTTGTATGTGGTCATCTGTCACATAAGCCGGGAACTCGGCGGCCCGACCATCGTTTTTCTGTGGCGTCGTTTTTCTGTGGCGTCGTTGTGTCTGCGGCCAAAGCCCAAGTGGAGACTGAAGAATGCAAGGCGATCGCGAGGAACGCATCCGCCACCGCGCTTACGAGATTTGGGAGCGCGAGGGGCAACCGGAGGGGCGCGGGGACGCCCATTGGGCGCAGGCGTGCGCCGAGATCGACGCGGAGGATCGGGCGGCCAGCGCCTCCGACTCCGACGCCGGAATCGTGAAGGCCGGAATCGTGAAAAAGGTGGTGCGCCGCACCCGGAAGGCCGCCGAGGAGGCGCTCGGTGCCGGCCTGAACGCCGTGGTCGACGTGGTGGAGGAGGCTCTGGCCCCCAAGAAGCCCCGCGCCCGCAAGGCCAAGGGAGAGGCGGCCCCCGCCGACAAGCCGTCGAAGGCGGCCCCCAAGGGCGAAGCCGCCAAGCCGGCCCCGAAGCCCGCGCCGAAGGCTGCGGCGAAGAAGAGCCAGCTGCCCGTGGTCGACACCGGCTCGCACGCCCTGGCCAAGACCGACCTGATGGACGACGCGGAAAAGGCCGTGAAGCCGGCCCGCGGAAAGGCCCGCCGCAAGGCGCCCGCCGGCCAGAACACCGAAGCCGCGCATTGAGGGCAGGTTCCCTCTCCCGCCGGGGAGAGTTCCAGCACGGCAAGTGCCTGAGCGAAAAGAAAAGCCCTTCTCCCCTTGGGGGAGAAGGGTTGGGATGAGGGGTCGTTACGCCCGGTAGGGCGGAAAAAAGAGTTTCCAGCCGGCTTTGCCGGCCTCCCACCCTCACCCCAACCACGCTTGCCGGCGAACGCCTTCGGCGTCCTCCGGCGGCGCGCCCCTCAAGGGAGAGGGGTTATTTTTCTAGGGGGAGGGGCTGCTTTTATTAGGGCGTGTCGTCAGTTAGGGGATTCCCAGCGGGCGGAATGCGTGATTCATAGAGCGTCGGCTGACGGGAGGGCCGACCGATGCGACGCTATGCTTTGCGCG